>JBLHQB010000001.1:0-53749 GCA_047624725.1 Patiriisocius sp.
TTAGTCTGGTGAAAGAGGAAAAACTAGTTTATGCCGGACTGTGGGATTATGACCATTACAAAACGACAATATAGATTATCAGCCAAGAGTTTTATTTTTAATTAAACCCCACTATGTTTGCATCACATTTAGATAAAAAAATATGTACACCAGAAGTAACCATGACACCAAACCGTAATGGGTATGGAGACGGTCTTCTTGAAGCTGGAATTGCTGACCCTCGAATTGTGGCACTCTCTGCTGACTTAACTGGGTCTACGAAGACCATTGGTTTTGCTGAAGCCTTTCCTGAACGTTTTGTGCAGGTAGGAGTGGCTGAGCAGAATATGGCTTCAGTTGCTTCTGGTATGGCTGCAATGGGGAAGATCCCATTCATCGCATCATACGCAATGTTTAGCCCTGGACGTAGCTGGGAGCAGGTGCGTACGACTATTGCGTACAATGACGCGAACGTTAAAATTATTGGTGCACATGCTGGAGTGTCAGTAGGACCTGACGGCGCGACGCATCAAGCTATTGAAGACATCGCAATTATGCGCGTGATTCCTAATATGGTAGTGATCGCACCGTGCGACGCACTTGAAGCAAAGAAGGCGGTGCATGCGGCTGCTGCATACACAGGGCCTGTATACATCCGTCTTGCTCGAGAGGCAACACCGGTGGTAACTACTGAAGACTCTCCGTTTGTTATTGGAAAGGCTGATGTTTTCTTAGAGAAAAACCCGACACACGAAAAGACGGTAGGAATTATTGTAACCGGTACACTTATTGAAAATGCACTTACCGCAGGGAAGACACTTAATGAGAATGGGGTAGGAGCATCGGTGTTGCACATGGCGACAATCAAACCCCTTGATACAGATGCACTTGATTCATTCGTAGTTGCACACGATCTCATTGTGACCGTAGAAGAGCATCAGATGGCCGGAGGAATGGGCTCTGCTGTTGCAGAACATGTTAGTGGCACAAATCCTAAGAAGGTACTGCGTATTGGTGTGGATGATCAGTTTGGTCAGTCAGGTGAGCCGCAGGAACTTATTGCGCATTATGGTATGGACACAGATTCCATTCTTGCTACTATAAATAGTGAACTAGGGTAATTATTTTTAATGCCTAGATTTGCTAACAAACAAGGGTTCACACTGCTCGAGCTTTTAATCGTTATTGCGATTGTTGGTTTGCTCGCTACAATTTCTGTGGTGATGCTTGATGAGGGGCGCCAAAAATCTCGAAATGTTGCACTCTTAACTCAAATGGAGGAATACCAAAAAGCACTTGAGCTATCGTTTACAAACACAGGTGCATACCCGCATCCAAATACAGGGAGCACCCGAAGTCGTATTTTATGTATTGGTGATGGGCTAAGTACTGGCGACGATTGCATGGGTTCAGTCACCAGATCCTACGTACCAGCACAGTCGGGAGTTATTGAAGCAGCTTTTAATAATATTCTAAACATCATGCCACGCATGCGACAGACACAAGGCGCATTTGAATACTCGTCTCCCGCATACAGTGGCTGTTCGAGTAATGCGGCAGTGCCAATCCCAACCTCGAACACTAGTTGTACCGAACGAGACTACAGTTTCTGGTTCCTCTTAGAAGGAGTGAATGAAACATGTGGGTCTGGGAAAACTGCAAACGCCAGCCTTTCAGGTGAATTCACGTTGTGTCGATTGCAGTCTAAATAAAGAACATGGTATAAAACAAAACACCCGCAAGGGTGTTTTGTTTTATCAGCCACCAGTACAGGATCGTCTTTGCGAGCCATTGTGCGGCAATCCAGAAAGTATACTTAGAAACTTGACCATTTACAGAAAGAAAAACACTCCAACTAGGAGTGTTTTTCTTTCTTCTTCAATCAGTGCCTACGTACTAAATCTTCGTCGCTTTGTAGTCCTCTGGAGCATTTGCTAGAAACTCCAACAATTGTTCTCGACTCAATAATCCCTTCTGCGCACCAATGTGCTGCACAACTGACATAGAGTTAATCGGTCCCCATGAGAGCGCCTCAGCAGGTGTCATTCCTAGTGCAATAGCAGTAGTGAATGTCGATGAGAATGAGTCACCAGCTCCTGTCCTGTCTTCTGGAGGTGCTGGATCCGGGAACATTGGCATATGCCATGCTTGGTTGTCTTCATCAACCACGTATGCACCACCAGGTCCGTCGGTAATCACTGGCATCTTTGGTCCAAGTTCCTTGAACGCACGGATAAGTGTAGGAACATCTTGTTCAGTTGATCCAAGGATCTCCTGAGCCTCTTCTTTGTTACAGAAGAATATTTCTGTAACTTCGTATAGTGCCTTCAATTTTTCTGCACCAAGGTGAATTTGGAATGTACCAGGCTGGAATACTAACTTTGTTTCAGGGTTTGCCTTAATGTAGTCAGCGATCTCAAAGTGGTAATCAATACCGTGCTCACCAATAGATGAAAAGTAAATAAACCGTGGTGGTACTTCAAAATCTGGAAGCATGTACGGATACTTTTCGTGGTTGATAAGGATTGTTCGTTCAGGGCCGTATCGCAATACGTAGTGGTAATTTGTTTTCTTACCTTCGTGTACCTTTACGTATTCTGTATGTACGCCTTCTTTACGAAGTGCCTCAAGGCAATCTGTACCGTACCGGTCGTGCCCTACATTAGTAATAAGTGCAGTGTGCAACCCAAGACGATGTGCTCCGACTGCCGCGTTTGGTGAATTACCAACTGCGTCAATCACCGTTACGTCTTCATAGGGAAGTTTATTCCCGAAACTCATCTCGAGTGTCTTACGTCCTGTATCAAGATTCTTCGATACAGTTGCGTGGTCTTCTGATAATTGTATAAAAGCATCAACTACCATGTCGCCAATGGCAACGAAATCATATTGTTGTGTCATATCACCATTGAGTATACCAAGTAATGTGCATAACCAATGCTGTTATACGTTGATAGTCACTATAATGAGGTGTATGTATATATCGCGTACTACATTAGGATACACGCTTGTTGAGATGTTGATCATCGTCGCTATTTTTGGCGCGCTCGCTTCAGTAGTGACGGCGTCACTTTCAACCGCACGAGAAAAAGCAGCTGACGCCGTTCGCTTAACCCAGGCCAATCAGCTAACTAAGGCGTTCGAGCTCTACTACTTAGAGAATGACGAGTATCCGCACGACGGGCGTGACGATAGTAATGCGTCCACATGGAATGATCTTATAGGTGGCGCGGCGTTGGTTAACACAACATTCGCTGATCTTATTTCTGAAGGTCACATATCTGAGATTGCTTCTGACTTGGTATACGCAACAGATAATACCGGTTGGCAGTACTGTTCTTCTGATGATGACCTCGGACACGGAGGCAGTGACACCTACTTTTTATTTGTGCCTTTACAGACACTCGCGGGTGAGTATTGTTACTTTACCGCAGGTCCTGTCGACCCTGACGCGGAGTGTACGGCGGCTGTTACACAGGGGACACATATTGCTCCAGTATCATGTTCAGGATCTTAGGTGAAAAACGATTGAAGATTTTGCATTCTATGCTATAGTCTTGCGCATATGTCAGTAAAACTTGAAGTTACAAAGCGAGAGGAAAGTGCAGAAGCACTACGGGCTGCAGGGAAACTCCCTGCAGTAGTATACGGACCGAAGCAGGAACCTGTTTCGATCACTATTGACCGTGTGGAATTTGAAAAAACATTACAAACTGCAGGAGAATCAACAATTATTAGTCTTGTTGGACTCAAAGAAGATATTGAAGTGCTCGTACATGACGTTGCATTCAACGGTGAAAAGGGAGGAGTAGAACACGTAGACTTCTATGCAATCGAGCGTGGTAAGGAGCTTACTACAAACGTATCTCTAGAATTCGTTGGAGAAGCACCAGTTGAAAAATCTGGAGCAATGGTAACAAAGGTGCTGCACGAAATTGAAGTAACCTGTCGACCAGGTGTACTACCGTCTCACATCGATGTAGATGTCACCGTACTTACTGAAGACTCTTCACACATCCAGATCAAGGATCTTGTGATTCCTGAAGGAGTAACACTCAGCGCAGACCCTGAAGACATGGTTGCATCAGTACAAGCTGCTCGAGAAGAGGAGGCTGAAGCACCAGTAGAAGCAGTAGACATGGACGCAGTAGTAGTAGAAGAAAAAGGGAAAGGAGAAGTCGAAGAAGAAGCTGCAGCATAGTCGATGCATACAGTACAGAAAAACACCTGGCATCGGCCAGGTGTTTTTCTTTGCGTAAGCGAGTTTTCAAATGGTATACTTACACAACTATGCAAAAGATAGCTACTTTTTTCCTCATCCTCATTATTATACTGCCGTATGTTACATACGCAGAAACTGAAGCGGAACGACGTTCACGTCTTGAGGCACAGCTACAGGTAGTAGAAAAACAAATTATCCAGCAGCGTGTACTTGTGCAAGGGAAGCAACAAGAACGGCAATCGCTCGAGCGTGATCTTGCGATTATTGATGCGGAGGTGAACCAGGCCCAGTTAGGTATTCAAGCGCGCTCAGTAGCTATCGAACAACTCTCTACACAGATCGAAGATAAGGAAGAGGTGATCATTATTCTCAATGACCGCCTGGACAAGCAGCGGAAGTCGTTAGCTGAGCTTATCCGCAAGACACAGTCGGTGGATGATTTCTCATTGGCGGAGGTAATGCTCAGTAACGACAACTTCTCAGAGTTCTTCACCGACGTAGAAAGTTTCCGTGCAGTAAAGCAGTCGCTGAACGATTCGCTGAGTGCGCTTACACAAATTAAGACTGATGCGTATTCACAAAAGCTTTCACTTGAAGAGAAACAGTTGACCGAAGCTGAGATGAAGCAAGCACAAGAGATTGAGAAGAAAAATATCGAGGCACAGGAATCACAGAAGGAACAAATCCTTGCTACCACAAAAGGACAAGAGAAGGCGTACCAGCAGTTGTTAGCATCCCAGCAGAAAAATGCTGCGCAACTTAAGGCTCAACTCTTTGATCTACTTGGAGGTGGGGGAGCTATTCCATTTCCTCAAGCAGTTGCCTATGCACAAGTAGCTGAGAGTCTCACGGGCACACCAGCTGCGTTGATCCTTGCTATCCTTGAGCAGGAGTCAGCGTATGGAGGGAACATCGGTGGGTGTACTATGGGTGATGTGTCACTCGGTCGCGACATCATGCACCCAGATCGAGACAAACCACCGTTCTTAGTAATCGCAGCAGAGCTTGGGTTCGATCCAGAGACACAACAAGTATCGTGTCCACTACGCCGAAGTGACGGAACCCGAATCGGATGGGGAGGTGCGATGGGGCCTTCACAGTTTATCCCAAGCACGTGGGCAATCTACGGAGGATTCAAAAAAGATTCGTTCGGAACATATTCATACATACAAAGTCAGGATGCAATCCGTTCACTACTAAAGAAGTCAGTACCCGGTAGCCCGTTTAGTAACCAGGACGCATTCTTAGCAACAGGACTACTTCTGCGAGACAATGGAGCAACAGGAAGTTACAGCAGTGACCGAACCGCAGCGCTGCGATACTACGCAGGATGGGGAGGAGCGAATAACCCAGAGAACTCGTTTTATGGGGATGGGGTTATGAAGCGGAAACAACGCCTCGACGGAGACATAGCAACCTTAACGGGACAATAGCAGCTCATCAGCTTTGTTGAATGAAGAAAGAAGAGTAACGACTATTCTGAATTTATGTCCCAATTTTTTCTCCCCTCGAGAAAATTGCTGGACGCGCTGCGAAAAAAGAGCCTCACCGTACGCAAGTACGACTCGGCTCTTTTTTCTTGTACGCCGCGCATCTGAACCACTCTTGTCTCGTTGAGCGATTGGGAGTTGTGTGACCATACCGTCTTTACGTGAGAAAGTCTGGGAGACTTTCGCAAGAGGTTTAGGAAAATAAAGAGCGTAGTGATTATATTTTCTTTATGCGGAGCAACGCGATAGTGCCTGGTATTTTCTTCAGAAAATGGTGACAACCTGAACAGCTTCTGTAAGAAGGCTTCAGCCAAAGCAATCCAGTATTCAACATCCAGCGCTCAACAATTTGAAAATAGATTCAGCTGCAAGGGGTGCCTGTGCCGACATAGTAAAAGGCGACCAAGATGTTTCTCGGTCGCCTGTGTGGTCATCTGGTGAACCAGATGATGTAACCCTTGAAGGGTCCTTTTGTGGTTACGAAGGAACGTCCTTCGTATGTTGCTCCCGGTGCGGTGGCGATATGTGCAATGCGCTCCGCCTCCGCCTGAGTTATGTAGCTAGTTTTTGAGATTACCGAACAGTTGGCGACGTGACCACTGTTTAGTTCCTTCGTGATTTCAATGATGTGCACTGGGCACTCAGCGGATGCTGTAGTAGCCATTGCAAGAACTGATGTTGCCAAAAGGCATTTTTTTAGAAAAGTCATGTATTCCTCGCTAAAATATGTCAGACCATACTGACGTCTATACAGACAATAGCCTAATAATAAAGTTTGTCAAGAGTGTGTTAGAGGCCTGAATATATTAAGGAAACAAACATAAGTGGATAATAGCTTAGTTAGAATATAAATAAAGACTATACTTATCCTATGATAAAAGATTTATTGCTGTTTCTGCTGGGTGCACTAAAGCCCTCACGAAAGACTTTGATGCTGGGGTTATTGTTTGCTGTAGGAGTGTGCGGACTTTTCTACTTGTTTAATATGCTAAATGCCCCTGAAGAGATACTTTTTACTGAAGCTCCAGAAGGAGAGCTTAATTATGGTCTTGAAGAGGAGCTTGATCCAGGTACACTTACTGAATACTACAGTGCCCTAACTGGCAACCTGTACTTCAATATCACCAGCCTTGATACCTATAATAAAATCACTGGTATCAATGTACATAAGCATAATCTGAACACCAGTAAAACAGTGCCAATGATTGCAGAGGGTGCACAATTTAACCTACGACCTGTTTCGGCTACCAGCGTAACCCTCGTCTCCCCGTTACTTAATGCTGATGGGAGTGTTACACCAACACCTGTTGTGTTGGATACCGTCACATTGAACTATAAAGATGTAGTGCTTCTTGATGGGTACATAACACGCGATGTTCTGTTTTCCCCTGACGAACGATATCTCGCTGTATCATTTGTCGATGAACAAGATAGGGAGGTATTTAAGAATTGGCGTATTGTGGTGTTTGATACCACTACGGACACGTCTATCCTGATACCAGGCGCAAAGTCACCACGGTGGCTCAGCGACAACACTGGTTTTGTGTTCCTGCAAGAAGACGGTGTGTATCAGTACGTCACTGAAGTTAATGGTGCACATGTTGTCTATGCTGAATATCAATTCATGCACACCACCGCGGAGATTGCCCTTTCCCCTGACGATACACGTATTGTGTTGACACAACCTCTGTTTGATTCAATCTCAGTTCTTGAAGCCACAAGCACACAGCAAACCGCGTTTCATGAAACGGGACGTATTCAGACCAAGGGCCAGCACTACACGACCCCTGTTTTTTCTCCTGATGGAAATTTCTACGCGACAGTTGCCTCCAATAACTTTGATTATGATTCACAAGAAAATCTGTACGAGGCGAATACTATTGAAATACGACGCGTGTTACACAGGAATGTGATTGAAGTTATATCGCTGCTTGATTACAAGAAAGGAGTGTTGCAATTATCAGACTGGTCGACAATCGACGCTACGACAGTAGGAAGATAGTTATTATTTAAAATTACATTATGAAAAATACAAAAAATAATTTTATTTTTACTACATTGTGTATGCTTTTCGTATTTCTCGCTTCGCCGCAACAAGCAGACGCTCTGTTTGGTGGTTATGACAGTGTGAGTGATGCCTTTGACGGCGGTGGGCCTGGGCGAAGTAGTAACGATGGTTATTCGCAGGGTCCAGACCCCAGTAGTCCCTTTAACGGAGATGGAAATGCAGGATACAGCACACCAAACCAAGCACGTGATGCTGGAAGGTCATATTGTGGAGGTGGTTGCAGCGTCTCGGTGCATCAAGATACAGATGGCGGATACAATACAAGTATTAGCAGAGGCTCATCTGGCCATGGTGGTGGAGGAGGAGGAGGAGGAGGAGGAGGTACACCTAGTGTGCCTGCCTGCGTCCCACGTCAAGTTAGTTGCACAGGGATTCCGAGTGCACTTTGTGGAGATACGTACCCGGGAACTCGACAAACTTGCGGTGGCTCATGTAGTGCACTAGAGTTTCCTGATACGGAATGCAGAGATAAACCGTTACCAGGCAATGCGTTGACGATCATCCCAGACATAGTTCGTGTAGACGGCTCAGTTGTTATCGGTTGGGATACTGGCACCAATCATCAAACTAACTGTACGCTTGAAGGAGCTGGTTTGCCTGCTGGGTTCACTATCGGTTCACGCACGGGGTCAGTGACGATCGACCCAGTAACAGGTCCGCACCGATACACACTTACCTGCGGACCCTCTGCAGATGCGACAGAGACTGAGGTAGTACGAATCGTGCCAATACAATTCGAGACATAGCTTTGCTGTGTTCAGGAATCACCTTAATTCCCTTGCTCATTACTGTGTTTCTGGTATAGTGTTCGGCATTACACAGGTTACTGACTAAACGTGACCGTATATTTATTTTATGAAAAAAGACATCCATCCAGAAAGCTACCGACTCGTAATCTTCCATGACAACTCAAGTGGTGATCGGTTTCTTGTAGGTTCAACTATTGAAACTGACAAGACAGATAAGTGGGAAGACGGTACTGAGTACCCAATCTCATTTGTAGACGTTTCTAGTGCGACACACCCATTCTACACAGGACAGGAAAAGGTGATGGACACAGCTGGACGAGTAGAACGATTCAAGAACCGAGCTGCAAAATCAGCAACACGAGGAAAGAAGGCGTAGCTACGATAAAAGAGTCTCAGTACGTATGTACGAGGCTTTTTTATTTGCGCAGTAGCTGACCGCTCCCCAGGGCAGTCCTAGGGAGATTTGAAAAAAGACTTACGTAGCGTAGTATGAATGAAGAAAGGTGAGAAGTGACTCAATGTCACCTTGCAAGAGGTTGCCAGCTCATACGAGCGACAACCTGAACAGCTTCTGTAAGAAGAACCACAACTATTCTGAATTTGTCCTAATTTATAAAGAGACCACAGTCGATTATAAAAATGGAAATACCCTTGGGGTGCTGTCCCGATTTTTCCTCCAAGGAAAATCGCTGGACGAAGGAAGTTGAAACAGCAGATACACTAAAAGCAAAATATGGAACACGATATTGAAAAATTAGCGGAATTTAAAGAAAATCACAAAACACAGTATTTGTTGACGGTGTATTACGCTGAGCTACAGAAGCTTGTTGATGCGCGCGAGTTAGCTGACTCTGATCCTGAGATGGCAGAGCTTGCTAAGGAAGAAATTGAAACACTTGAAGTTCAACTACAAAACCAGTTTGATGAAATGAATAAGATTGTTGAAGCGTCTCGCGAGGAAGAAGAGCGACCGTTTGGGGTTATGCTTGAAGTGCGTGCGGGAGCAGGAGGGGACGAAGCCGCACTCTTTGCTGAAGAACTTGCGAGTATGTACCTGACGTACGCACAGAATCAAGGATGGCAGACAAGCTCTGAACATAAGTCAGTAGCGACTATGGGTGGATATAAAGAAGCTGCATTCGAGATTCTTTCACCAAAGGCATATGATGCATTTAGATATGAAACAGGGGTTCATCGAGTACAGCGTATTCCGTCTACCGAGAAGCAAGGACGAATCCATACATCAACCGCATCAGTAGCAGTGCTACCAATGCGTAAGAAGCCAAAGATTGTTATTGATCCTGGAGACATCGATATGGAATTCTCACGAGCAGGTGGGGCGGGGGGACAGAACGTGAACAAGGTTGAGACTGCAGTACGTGTAGTGCACCGGCCCACAGGGATGGACGTGCGGTGTGAGTCTGACCGTTCGCAGTTGAAGAACCGTGAAAAGGCGATGCAGATGCTTATTGCGAAGCTTGAGGCAGCGTTTGAAGAAGAGCAGGCACGTAAGCACTCTGAGTTCCGAAGTAATCAGATTGGCACCGGAGATCGTTCTGAAAAGATCCGAACCTACAATTTCCCACAAAACCGTATTACTGATCATCGAATCAAGGAATCATGGCATACCATCGAGGCGACGCTTGGAGGAGAGTTGCAGCCAATTATTGACGCGATCCATGCAGCACAGGCGGAACTGGAAAAATAACATTAAAACGATGCCATGCGGGCATCGTTTTGTTGTATTGCGCTCCTATATGGGCTGTGGTACTATTCCCGCGTTGCGCAAAAGCGCTTTTTTATATGGAGGAAACTCTGTATATCTGGTACTCCTTTAGTGCTATAACTCTATGCTCGTGCGTTACTTTATGTGACACCTCGATGCCCTAGGAAATGGCTTATTAATTAACAAAGGCAAGTGCTGGAATTTACTACACATATTATGTCAACAGAAAACAACGAATCAAACTTAATCGAACGGTTATTCAAGGCTGGTGCACACTTCGGCTTCTCAAAGAGTCGACGTCATCCGTCTGTAGTACCGTTTATTTTTGGTAGCAAGCAAGGTACAGATATTTTTGACCTTGAGCAAACAGCAGCAGCTATTGCTGAAGCTAAGCAGACACTTGCAGAAGCAGGTGAAAACGGAAAGACGGTACTTTTTGTAGGTACAAAAGAAGAAGTTTCTAAAATTGTGACAGCAGGAGCTGTGGCAGTTGAAATGCCATATGTAACCAACCGATGGATCGGTGGGATGCTTACTAACTTCTCTGAAATCAAGAAGCGAATCGAACGACTTAAGACACTTACTGCAGAACGTGAATCTGGTGAACTAGAACGAAAGTACATCAAGAAAGAACGAGTGGTAATCGGACGAGAAGTAGATAAGCTAGAATTCAACTTCGGTGGTATTAAGGCTATGGATCGAACTCCAGCGATGCTTGTGGTTGTTGACCCACGGCACGACGACATAGCAGTTACTGAAGCAAACTACCTAAACATTCCGGTAATCGGAATCATGAGTTCTGACTGTGACGCAAAGAAGATGAAGACAGCAATCATGGTAAACGACGCACTTACGACAAGTGTTGAACTAGCCGTTACTGAATTGGTAGAAGCGTACGCAGAAGGAAAGAAGAAGTACACACCGCCACCTCCACGAACGACTCGACCATCACGACCGTATGATCGTTCACGAACTACAGGCGGACGTACTACTGGACCTCGAACGACAGGCGGACGAACAACAGGACCAACAAGCGACCGTCGTTAGTCTCTCTCACGTGTCGTGTGCAAGGGTTCCCCTTACACACCCACGCTTATTTTAGTTAGTTATACAATTGTACCTATGGAAATTACATCACAAATGATTAAGGAATTGCGAGAAAAGACTGGTATTTCAGTTATGCAATGCAAGAAGTCTCTTGAAGAAGCAGAGGGAGACATGGACAAGGCGCTGATCATCCTTAAGAAGAAGCGAAGTGAAGCTGCTGACAAGAAAGCTGATCGAGAGATTGGTGCAGGTGCTGTTGGGTCATACCTGCACAACACTAACGAGGTTGCATCATTAGTGCTTCTTTCATGCGAAACTGACTTTGTGTCAAAGAACGAAGAATTCCTGGCACTTGCAAACGATATCGCTATGCACGTTTCAGCAATGAACCCGCAGTACATCGCTAAGGAAGAACTTGATGATGCTATCATCGAGAAGGCTAAAGAAGTATTTGCTGAAGAGGTAAATGGTAAGCCTGAAGAAATGCGAGAAAAGATCATGGAAGGAAAGCTCAGTAGCTACTTCAAGGATCAGATTCTTCTAGAACAACCTTTTGTAAAGAACCCCGACACTACTATTGGTGAAATGGTTACAGGAGCAGTTCAGAAGTTTGGAGAGAAAGTAGTGGTTTCGCAAATCACTCGAGTTTCTGTAAAATAAGGAATGAAGGTCATAGTAAATGGCCAAAGCAATATCTCAGAATTCGAGCGAAAAATATGAAGTGTGAGGAAGCGTAGTTTTACTATGTCAACGAGCAATGAATGTTTTACAGCCGGATTATGTGGGATTGACTGGCCAAGCGTACAATGAGACTTAAAAAGTCGAATTTTACATACTACACAGATATTATTTACAGCGGTTTACTATGAGTTTAATTCCTTTGCAATGACACCTGCACTTATCTATCTCGCAGGAAGCGTAGCGATCCTTATGATTCTCATAGGGATCTTTCGCGTTGAGGATGCACGTGAAGGAAAGCTGGTTCTCTTAAGTAAGTCACGACTCTTCTTTAGTAAGGTGGTGAGTTATGTGGGAAGGAAGCTCTATTCGCTTGATACCTACATCGGTAAAGGGTTTGCACGTATTATGTTGCATTATGCTGTACATGGCCTCCTGGAGCGCGTTTTGAACGTACTGAAGGGTACACAAGGTCGCGTGGAGAGTTTATTACATCGTAATAAGCAGGTAGTTAAGGAGATCAGTAAAGATAAGAAGCGCAATCACTTAGACGAGATTGCAGACCACCAGCAGGAGACTGCATTGAGTGAAGCGCAGAAGAAGAAGATGCGATCGCATGAGTAGAAAAAAACCAATACTAACGTATTGGTTTTTTGTTTAATGGATTGCTTTGTGAACTCGCAAAGACGGTGGGTAGTTATGTTGACTGGTGTCGAGGAGGTCTATGTATCGTGTGCGATACATAGATTTTTGGTTGGGATGTCTGAGCTAGATGATTTGATAGTTGTGCCTGCCGTCTTTGCGAGCCTCAGCGTGAGAAGTGACTTAATGTCAGTTCGCAAGAGGTTTCCTGATATTTCTTTAGAAATATTGAAAACCTGAACAGTTTCTGTAAGAAAGCAATCTAGAGTTTTGCTGCCTGGAGCCACACGAGTTACTAACTATAATTATACGCTTCGCTTTAATTCTAGTAAGTACTCGCGACCCCGCCTCGCTGTTCGTCGTCCAGGAAGGACTCCTCACAACGCTCCGGCTTGGCTCCAGGCACGTACCTGACGCAGGTCAGGTACTAAAAAAGCCCCTTGCGGGACTTTTTTACCTGGAGCCACCTGTCAGATTCGAACTGACGACCTACTCATTACAAGTGAGTTGCTCTACCAACTGAGCTAAGGTGGCAATATTTTGTTGTACTACATTCTACACTCCCTCTGCTACCTGCTCACTTGTGACAAGTGATGAAACAGTCTCCCAGACTATTTCATCTCTACCAACTGAGCTAAGGTGGCAATATTTTGTTGTGTCTATTAGTGCTTCCTTTCGTCCAGCGATTCGCCCAAGGGTAGAACGAATCGGGACATAAATTCAGGATAGTCGCGACGCTCTTTCCTTCACTCATCTGGATCGCACCATTATTACAATTTTTCATAAAATTGCAAGCCCTTTGTCCATGTTTTGGATTCCAGTAGCAAACCACACATAACCCCGTAAAAAGCTTTATTTTACAACAAAAAAAGTATATACTGCGCCACACATAACCTTATGGATATTAAAGAACACTCAGCCCACCTCGATCTTCCTCTCTCAACTCAGAACGATCGTTCTGAGGCAAACTCAGAAGCGGAAGAAACGAGCCTCAAGGCTCATTTACTTCCATACGCGCAACGTCCTGACTTTAAAGTCGGACGCGCTACCGAGCTTTCTGGGAAAGATCGGCGTTTTTATCGTCTCCTTGAAATTCTTCCAGGAGTTGCTTCATGGGGGACACTTATTGGTGTGCTTTGGATGTCTAACTATAAACCGTTTATCGCGGCGTACTTTATTATTGGATTCGCGATCTACTGGGTTTTAAAAACTGCCTTCCTTTCATACCATCTGCGGTACAACTGGAAGCGACTGCGACACCACCTTTCGCTTGATTGGCAAATGATGGTTGAGCGTTTCGAGTTTGGGCACATGTACCAGCTTATTGTGTTGCCGTTTTATGAAGAGTCTGAAGAAATTGTAAACGCAACTCTGCAATCAATTGCTGACACGCGCTACGACAAGAAAAGTATTTTGATAGTACTTGCAGCAGAAGAGCGAGCAGGAGAAGGTGCACAGAAAGTTGCTAACGCTATGAAAGCAAAGTGGGGTGACACCTTTGGTTCTTTCTTGGTGACCACGCACCCTAAAGATGTGCCAGGAGAAATGGCAGGGAAGGGATCTAATGCTGCGTACGCAGCTGAGCAGGCGCGCCTTGTGTTATTAGATCCCCACGGTATTCGATACAACCACGTACTAGTTTCTATTTTTGATATTGATACGGTTCTATATCCTGAATACTTCAACTGCCTTATCTGGCACTTCATGACGGCACCAAATCCATTGAAGTCCTCATTCCAGCCAGTGCCTATTTTCAATAACAACATCTGGGAGGCTCCTGCGGTTGCGCGTGTGGTTGCGATGAGTAGTACGTTCTGGGAAATGGTGCAGCAGGAACGTCCTGAACGAATGGCTACTTTTTCCTCGCACTCAGTAAGTTTCCAAGCACTCTATGAAGTGGGGTACTGGCAAAGTAATATGGTCAGTGAAGACTCACGTATCTACTGGAATCTGATGTTCGCAAATGATGGTGTCTATGACGTAATTCCATTGTCGTACCCCGTGTCTATGGATGCTAATGCTGCGCCAACATTGTGGGGTACGGTTAAGAACGTATACAAGCAACACCAACGATGGACATATGGTGTAGAAAACTTCTGCTACATCATCTTTCACTTTACGAAGAATAAAAAGATCCCTCTACGAAAAAAGATTAGTGTAGGTTTCCAGCAAGCTGAAGGGTACTGGTCATTGGTTACTAACCCGATCATGCTTTTCATTCTTGGATGGGCACCAATTTTCTTGGGAACACAAGAGTTCCATCAGACGGTACTTTCATACAACCTTCCTATTCTCGTGCGAGACCTTCTTGCCCTTGCGATGTTTGGTCTGGTGATTTCTTCAATTATTTCTTTGACTATGTTGCCACCGCGACCTAAAGATAAGAGCCGTTTGAAATATATTGTACTTGCGGTACAGTGGGTGCTTGTACCAGCGACAATGATTATCTTTAGTGCAATCCCTGGACTCCACTCGCAAACACGTTTGATGCTTGGAAAATATATGGGATTCTGGGTAACGCCCAAAACGCGTATATAAGACTCGAAACTAAATACTTTATGACACCAGTACCAGAAGTAAAACCTTTAGCACACGGACACCGGCGATTTATCTTTATCGCTTCAGTGAGTATTTTCTGTATCGCTGTACCCGCATTAGTTTTCTATGCAACGGGATACCGACTTAACTTCTTTGATGCAAGTAGTGACAACATTACGAGTGTGGGTGGCATGTATGTAAGCTCTGAGCTGCGCGACGTGGAAATGTATCTCGATGAAGAGCAGGTTGATGATATGCGTGTGTTTCAAAACGCGTCATACATCCAGAACCTTAATTCAGGTATGCACCAAATCCATGTACAGGGAGAGGCGATACAGACATGGGTAAAAGAGCTTCCTGTGTATTCACATATCGTGACCGAAGCACAGAGTTTCAATATGCCTGCAGTGTCCCAGATTCGAGTGGTGAACCAATGGAACACTGCAGACAATCTGGCAGTTCTTTTTGATGAGGCAACGAGTACTAAATTTGCACACGCATCAATCACTAATTCTTTTTTCTTAGCGACCACTACCGCAACTTCGACATATACGACAAATCCAGAACATGAATACATAGGGACACTTTTCGCGTCGTCTACTGAGATTGCATTACTCTTGCAACAACAGCGCGATGCGCTTCAGCTCCCACGATTCAACTTTAGTACGCCTGTAGCGACAACTACTGTAGCAACTACAACGATGGCAACCACAACAAAGACATGGAGAGATATTGAATTGTCAGAGACCCAAGGGGAGGTTGTCGCGCGTTGGGTTGGTTCAGATAAAGACATCCCATATTACTTCTGTGTAAATCACACTGATGTAACAACAACGATCGCAACATACGGAGCGCATGTATACGGTGGGTTAGTGTCTGAATACGGAAGTAGTACCGATCCTTCATACATACTAGAAGCATCTGATCGTTTGTGTCGTTCACAGATTCGAATTGATCGACTATGGCAGGAGGTGGCATGGTTCGAGTTCTACCCAAACAACCGTGACCACGTACTAATGCTTCTACAAGACGGACTCTATGTCGTAGAAATTGACGACCGAGCATGGCAGAACACACAGTTGCTCTATGCGGGTACTGATCTGCAGGTTGTGCTCGACGGAGGTCGAATCTTTATTGAAGATGATACGTACTTCGTAGAAGTCTTTACGGAAATACAGTAGACGCACATGTAGACCCGTGAATGATTACCAATCTTTTGATACTATAGATACTTATGAAAAAAGGACATCAACACCCATTAACACAAATGATCTCAGAGATTAATAGTATTTTCTCAGAGATCGGTTTTGTGTTTGCTGACGGACCTGAGGCTGAGACTGAAGTATTTAATTTCGATAAGCTTAACGTACCTAAAGACCATCCAGCTCGAGATATGCAAGATACATTTTGGTTTCGTAACGATGACGTATCGGAGCCAATGGTACTTCGTACACAAACTTCACCAGTACAGGTTCGGTATATGGAAACACATGAGATGCCTGTTCGGATTATTGTGCCAGGAAAAGTGTTTCGCAATGAAGCAACTGATGCAACACACGAAGCACAGTTTCATCAACTAGAGGGTCTGTATGTAGACAAGGGGGTACACATGGGACACCTTAAGGGAACTATTGAGCACTTCTTCTCAAAGTTTTTCGGGAGTGAAACAGAGATTCGTTTCCGCCCGAGCTTCTTCCCGTTTGTAGAGCCTGGTGTAGAAATAGATATGATGCTTAAAGGGAGCGATAGTAAGCTTGCAAATAAATGGATTGAAGTGATGGGAGCAGGAATGGTGCACCCAGAGGTACTTAGGAATTCAGGTGTTGATCCTGAGGTGTATTCAGGCTTTGCATTCGGTATGGGTATCGACCGTTTGGCAGTGATGAAGTACGGTATCAGCGATATTCGTGATCTGTATACAGGCGACTTACGATTCGTTAATCAATTTTAATATGTTAGTAGTTCACAATTGGCTTAAAGACTATTTAGGAGATTCAATTCCATCTGCAAAAGAGATTGAAGAACTTTTGACGTTTCACTCATTTGAAATTGAAGGCGTTGAAACAGTGAGGGAACATGAGGTGATTGATGTTGATGTATTGCCCAATCGTTCTTCAGACTGTCTGTGTCACCGAGGTATCGCACGTGAGATTGCGAGCGTCACTAATACAGAATTAGTGAACGACCCGCTACAGAAAGAAGTATCACTGAACACGACTGACCTTATTGATGTAGAGATTGAAGACAAAGAAATGTGTCCACGATTTACAGCCTCACTGATTACGGGAATTGAAGTTAAAGATTCACCACAGTGGCTACAAGACCGACTGGTAGCACTTGGACAACGACCGATCAACAATATAGTTGATGCGACTAATTACGTGATGTTTGCTATCGGGCAACCGTTGCATGCATATGATGCTGATAAATTCCCGCAGGTAGATGGTACGTGGAAGTTCGGTGTGCGCTACGCACAAGAAGGAGAAGTCGTTTCACTTATCGCTGAAGGAGGCAAAGACGAAGATCGTGATGTTGTATTGAAAGGAACTGAGCTACTGATTATCGATAGGTCTTCAAATACACCAATTGGTTTGGCGGGTGTTAAAGGCGGACGCTTCGCAGGAGTAGACGAGAGCACAACAAAGATCATCGTTGAGGCCGCGCACTTCGATGCGTCGCTGACACGAAAGACTGCGCGAGGCCTTGGAATCGTTATTGATGCATCAAAGCGATTTGAAAACGAATGTTCGCGAGAGTTGCCTCCATACGCCCAACAAGAAATCATCGCGCTTATTGCAGACATTGCAGGTGGTGCAAGCGAAGGAACGGTAGATCTCTATTTCCACAAGAAAGAAAATCCTGAAGTAGTTGTCCGTCCTGAGTTTGCTAATGCGCTGCTTGGACTAGACCTTACTACAGAACAAATGGAATCAATCCTGACACGGGTTGGTATTACCGTTTCAAAAGTAGATACCCATTTTGTATGTGTCGGTCCATGGGAGCGTACGGATATGAATATTGAAGTTGATTTCATTGAGGAGATTGGACGCGTGCATGGGTTGAACCATATTGCGTCAGTAGTGCCTGATCCTGTTGTGTTAATCGAGTATAACGCACGACATTACTACAGTGAACAAGTGCGTGATGCGTTGCTCGAGCTTGGGTTCTCAGAAGTAATTACTTCATCATTCCGAAAGAAAGACAAAGTGAAGTTGCGTAATGCACTTGCAAGTGACAAAGGATGTCTTCGGTCGACGCTCGCCAAGGGTGTTGGAGATACACTTGATAGGAATGCAGGATTTACAGATCTACTTGGAAACACTGACACGCGAGTATTCGAAATCGGTACTGTCTTTCATAAAACTGAGGATAGTGTGGGAGAGTATGTATCACTAGCATTTGGTGTGCGAACTAAAGTAAGTGGGTACAATCCAAAAGATGACGCTGAGATATCGCTTGCTGTTGCAGCAATTGAATCGAAATTAGGAGTCACTGTTACACATACTATTGAAAAAGGAGTTGCCGAAGTTAACTTTACAGAACTCTTTGAGTCACTACCTACGCCCAAAGCCTACGAACCTGTTGTGGTTGCTGATGAGATCGCATACACACCATTCTCTGTGTATCCCGCGATGACACGGGATATTGCGATGTGGACTGATGAAGGAACTACTGTTGAAGATGTTGAGGCGGTACTAAACGAAGCAGCGGGGAATTTGCGAGTACGTACAACGCACGTAGACGCGTTCATCAAAGATAACCGAACTTCGCTCGCATTCCGTTTAGTGTTCCAGTCTATGGATACAACGTTGACTGATGAAGAATTGAATCCAATTATGGATGCTGTGTACAAAGCAGCAAAAGACAGCGGTTACGAAACACGATAAGTACCTGACAGTTCTTGTAATGAGCTGTAACCGAGTAAACAGGTAATCAAACTGATTACCTCTTGTTGTTATTGCTTTTGCAATATTTGAAATTTTATATTTTCTGGCTTCGGTAGAAAATGAAGGTCATCTGCCCACGTATTCATACATGAATTTAACTCATCACCATTTTCAAATATGTACTCTTCAGATTGAATCTTTCCCTGAGGACCAAGGTTTCCGATAGGTATTAAGCTTTCGGGACTTGTGTTACTTACGGTGAAAACAGGCATGTAAGTTCCGTGCATGGTATTTTTCTTTTAGATTATCTTCTTTTCCAAAAAGAGCACTATTTCCACAGGTAATCAAGCGCAGAAAGTGATATAATAGGCGTTATTATTGTTTATTTGATTATTACTGTTTATGCCAGCTAAAAAGTCTGCACCGAAAGAAAAGAGTTATGATGCATCGTCGATCTCAGTCCTAGAAGGACTGGAGCCAGTGCGTAAGCGTCCTGGTATGTATATTGGGACTACCGGTCCCGATGGTCTGCACCACATGATCTGGGAGATTTTTGATAACTCGCGTGATGAAGCGATGGGTAACTTTGCTGACAAGGTTGAGGTAGTGCTCCTTCCTAATAACTACATTCGGGTTGTAGATAACGGACGTGGTATCCCCGTTGATATGCATAAGCAGACAAAAGTTTCGGCTCTTGAAACGATCATGACCACGCTTCACGCTGGAGGTAAGTTTGGTGGAGACGAGACTGGATACAAAGTTTCTGGTGGACTGCACGGTGTAGGAGTTTCCGTAGTGAATGCACTTTCAACGCACACACGTGTTGATGTGCACAAAGATGGCGGTCACTACATGCAGGAATACAACATCGGTATTGCCAAAGCTAAGGTAAAGAAACTTGGTCCAACTAAGTTCAATGGAACAACCGTAATCTTCCAGGCTGACCCGACAATTTTCCCAGAGGTTAAATTTGAGTGGAAGCGGATTGTGACGCACTTACGACAGCAGGCGTACTTGGTAAAAGGAATGCATCTAACGGTAATTGACGCACGAGACAGCGAAGAGGCGCTTGACCCGAAGTCACTACAAGATGTGGTGTATGTTTCCGATATGAAGCTTGAAGTACCAAAGCAAACCTTCTACTTCGAGGGAGGACTTAAGTCATTGGTTGCGTTCAATAACCAATACCAAAAGCCAGTACATAAAAATATTTTCTATATCGAACGAGAAGATTATGATGAGAATGTATTGTCAGTAGAAGTATCACTACAGTACGTAGATGACATCTCTTCACGTATCTCAGCGTTCGCCAACAACATCTATAACCCTGAGCATGGAACACACATCACAGGATTTAAGACTGCGTTGACTCGTACGCTTAATACCTATGCAAAGAAGAATAATTTCTTCTCAGTAAAGGATAAGGACACAGGATTTACTGGAGACGATGTACTTGAAGGTATCACTGCAGTAGTTTCCATCAAGATGCCTGAGATTCAGTTTGAAGGACAGACTAAGGGAAAGCTAGGATCGGTAGAAGCACGTGGCGCAGTTGAGTCAGTGTTTGGAGAAGCATTCAACGAATATCTTGAAGAACATCCTGATGATGCTAAGGCAATCATCAACAAAGTAATCATTGCAACAAAGGCACGTAAGGCAGCGAAAGCAGCTAAGGATTCAGTAATGCGTAAAGGAGCACTTGAAGGAATGTCGCTTCCTGGAAAGCTTGCTGACTGTCAGACTAAGTCTGCTGAAGAGTCAGAGATCTTTATTGTAGAGGGAGACTCTGCGGGAGGATCTGCGAAGATGGGACGTGACCGACGTACCCAAGCAATTCTTCCACTGCGAGGAAAGATTCTTAATGTAGAGCGAGCGCGTATCGACAAGATGCTTGCTAGTGAACAGATCAAGAACCTGGTGATCGCTATGGGTACTGCTATTGGAGATGTGTTCGATATCTCAAAGCTGCGATACCACAAGATCATTATCGCGACTGACGCGGACGTTGACGGTGCGCACATTCGTACGCTACTTCTGACACTATTCTTCCGGTACTTCAAACCATTGATCGAAGAAGGATACCTGTACATCGCGCAACCACCACTATATAAAATCAAGAAAGGGAAGGAGAGTTGGTATGCATATACTGAAGCTGAAAAGACAGCTATCGTAGGCGAAGAAGAAGTTGGTGTTGAAGGTGAGGAAGGAGATGAAGTCGCTGAAGATACAGAGAAGAAAGCAGCTAAGTATCACATCCAGCGATACAAGGGGCTTGGAGAGATGAACCCAGATGAGCTATGGGAAACTACTATGAACCCAGGGAACCGAATTCTGAAGCAGGTGACTATCGATGATGGGATAGATGCAGATCGAGTGTTCGACATTTTGATGGGGACAGATGTGGCGAGTCGGAAGTCCTTCATACAAAGCAACGCACAGAACGCCACCATCGACATTTAAGACAGATCTTGAGCGAATTACTGCGTTACTACTCAGTAAATTGAATCTCATCGTACTACCCGTACGCCTCGGTTCAATTTCTTCGCGCGCCTTGCACTTCATCTCAAGCTCAAGTCTTAAATCATACCTCCGTCTTTGCGAGGTATCGAAGCAACCCAGCGTCACATAAAAACCAGATGAGTATCCTCATCTGGTTTTTATATTTATTTCAGCATCCCATCATCGTCTTTGCGAGCGGAGCAAAGCAATCCAGGAATATAATATACAGATGGAAAAACAACCATGTGTCTATATTATGACAAACAAAAGAAACGGTACTTTGTATGCCGGTGTTACGAGTAATATTCATAAACGAGTCTCTGAACATGTTCAGGGTCAAGTAGAAGGTTTTACCAAGAGGTATCATCTCCACAGATTGGTATATGTGGAAGCATGCGAAAATATGTTCCAAGCGATAGAACGCGAGAAGCAGATTAAAGCTGGATCCAGGAAGAAGAAATTAGAGCTTATTGAGAAAGAGAATCCATCGTGGAATGATTTATCTGAGATGATCTGACCCCTGGATTGCTTCGACTGAGGTCTCGCAAAGACGGTGGGTAGTAAGCCATTCGTCTTTGCGAGCCTCAGCGCGGCAATCCAGCAAGCGTAAGAAAACCAGATACGTGTTACGTATCTGGTTTTGGTGTTTCTTCTGCTTTCTTTCCAAGAAGCTCTTCCATCATTTCGTCTGCGAATGCATTAGCTTCTGCGGAAGGCACCTTAGTTCTTGTGTAGGGCTGAAAAGGTCCTCTCTGCAGTTGTGTAACAATATCTTTTATGGGTGCAGCCATATCCTGTTCCTTCTTTTCGGGCTTCTCCTGATGGCCCTCAAGTGAGTAGTTGTCAAGAATCTTCCTTGCAAGTGCAAAATTTTTCTTGCCTCCAGGCTTAGGTTTTGTCTGTCTAAGCCTTACTGACCTCAACATTGATCTGATATTACGTAGTGTCGCTGCCATGGTTATGTCTCCAGTGGTGTGATGCGAAGCATGTTTAGCAAGTCAACAGCAAATGTTGAAGCGGCTTCGGTTTCTTCTGGTGTTCTTGTTTCATGTACAGGCTCAAGCCTTTGCTTTGGTAGGCCTATACCACAATGAAACATCGCAAGAATATCTTTATTTTCTGTAGCCATCTTGTGTCCCCCTAATGTTCAGTGGTTTTCTGTGTTTAGTTTACGCCTTAGGTTTATATCGGTCAATACACAATAAAACCCCGTACGCTTTCGCGTACGGGGTTTTATTGTGATCCGTAGGATCAATGGAGTAATTGGTATTACTTCACTACATTTACAGCCCAGGTAAAGCTGTTGTTTGCGTTGTCTACGTCGCTCTTTGCAGTGATATCTGCGCCGAACCGTTCTACACCAGTTTGTGTAAGTCCTTCAAAACCGATTGTAATAATCGCTTTTTCGTTTGGCTTCAATACATCCTGTTCTCCAGATGTGTATTCAATACCAGAAGGGAGGTGTGCTTCGTAGCCCCATTCTTTTGAAGTCTTTGTACCGATGTTTGTAACTTGGAACTTGAATGCTCCTTGTTCATCGATATCAATTGAAGGCCCTGCTGAGAATGTCTTTCCCGTTAGTGATCCTACGCCAAGGTAGGTAACTTGTAGGTCGATCTTTCCGTTAGGGTCAGATGTTGGGATTGCGTAGATGATTTCCTCTACCGTAGTCGGTGTTCCAGCAGTGAGTCCTGTACCAGTGTTTGTAACCAGTGTTTCAGGTTCAACTTCTGGTTCAGTTGTTGTTTCACCAGCAACCTGTCCTTCAGCCGCAGCTTCTTCTTCAGACATCGCAAGTCCGGTAGTTGGGATACTTACATTCACAATAGTAATTTGTGATGTTGCTTCGATTTCTTCTGCATCAATGTCTTCAGGTGAGTACAGAACTGTGTACGTCACGTCCGTGAATCGTTGCTTCTCTGAAGTAACAATCACATCAAGTGAAGTTGTGTTACCTAGTCCATACGTTTCACCACAATCAAGTGATAGAACTTCGCCCTGCGCGTTACGTACATCAATTGATGCACCTTCAGCACATTGGTAACTAAATGAATACGTTCCCTCATGATTCATTTGTGTCCAGGAAAGAGTAAACGCTTCTCCTGTGTTTGCGACGCTATCAGCAGTAGCAACCGTAAGTGTCTGATCTTCACTGTAGTTGTATACACCATCAGCAATAGAAGCAAGAGAGCTAAATGCTGAAGGGATAACACTGACAACTTGTACGGCAAGCCATACGGCAAAGAGGATAGCAACAACAAAACCGACGATGGCAAATGTCTTTGTTACTGAATCCTTCTGATCTTGTGTAACCTGGTTCATAAATAATATAAATAAATATGTGTAGTAAAGTGTACCGTCCGCATCGCACTATATACGTATCAGCAAAACACTCTTATACATACATAAGAGGGAAGAGCAGTTGTAATAGTGAGAACGGTGCTCCATACGTGGGAGCAGTACATGAATACAATAGCATGCTTTGGACCGTACGTCAAGTCTAGGTATTGACAACATCATAAAACAATGTATTATACTTCTAATTAATTTAAGATATATGCAATACCCACACTCATTCAACGAGCTGTTGCGACAACTACTGATACGAAAAGTATCATTTTTCTTCACATTTTTCTTTGTGATTCTTTTGTCATACGCGATATTGTTTATCATCGATTTTATCCCTGAACCTATTGAAGAGGATACTGTTACGGCTGTTGAAGAAGTTGAGGAGGAACCTATAAAGGAAGTGCTTCCAGAAGTAGAGGAGGTTAAGAGCGTTGTTGAGTCACCATTGCCGATCAAAATCATTTTTGAAACACTTGACCGAGAGGTAACCGTGCTCAACCCTGCATCCCGTGCGATAGTTGACCTTGATGAAGCGCTCCTTGATGGGGCGGTGCGACACCCTGATTCCGCTGATTTCTCTGAGGATGGCAATATCTTCATCCTTGCACACTCAAGCTACCTACCTAATGTATTCAACAAGAACTTCCAAGCATTTAACGGTATCCAGGAGCTTACTTGGGGAGACAAAATTCGCGTACAGTCAGATGATATGGAATACGTGTACTCAGTGAAAAAGACCTATAAAGCCAAGGCTACCGAGGTTTTTGTGCCTGAGACACCAGGAGAGGCAAACCTAACACTCGCTACTTGTAACAGTTTCGGATCAAAAGACGACCGATTCATGGTTGAGGCGAAATTAATAGGGGAGTATAAGATTTAAACGGCTCTAATGAGCCGTTTAATGACGTATACAGAGTATAATATGTCCGTAACTTGTTATATAATGGCCAGTATCAAAGGATGAGGATTACTGATAAATACTACACATAAAGCCTTGACATATGTCAAAGAATATGATACTATATATATAAGTAAAGAAGCAGTTCTTGAAGCGAGCAAAGTGCTCATCGTTCACTCCATAACGTTTTAAAAAAGATAACAAGCTTAGTGCTCATAAATCCCGATCAGGTATCGGACAATTTGTTGGTACCAAGCTGCTCACAATGATGTGTAAAGCCTCATTGTGAGATGAGTAGAACTTTGAAACAAATCTGTTTTGACATGAGTTGAGCAATCTGCTCATTCTTAAACAGATACAATTAGAGGAGACCGAAGATGCAAATCATTCGGAAATTTATGACTGTTGTTGCGATTACCTTCGGGCTTGCACTTCCAGTTGCTACAGTAATCACATTGACCACTGCAACATCTGCGATGGCATGTGACATATCTGGTGACCGTGGTTGTTATCGGGAAAGCTCAGGTGTTGTCTTTCGAGGCGATCGTGTGCTCCCAAGGACAATTGAGGTCACTGTATGCAATCCATATCTTGACCAGTACGACATTGGTACCTTACGAGGTGTCAGGACCCACTGGTGGGGACCTGTTATGCGATATGTATCGCAAAAGCATGGTGCCTGGTATGGCGACCTTGAGATATTGACACAAGAATGCAAAACGTACTGGGTGCTTCCGGGTACCGAGATCCGCGTCTTTGCAGACTGTATCGATGCACTGATCACAACTGGCCGAATGACTCGGGCAGGAACATTCAATATGCGCCCCAAGGCGTAATTGTAAACAATTTTTGGAGAACTAGAATGAAAATGATTATCGCAATGATTTGTGCTCTTGGTGTAACAGCTTGCTCTGCAACTGGCGGGAATGGCCCATCAGCTTCAGTGTCAAACGAAATGCGCAGTGTTGCTGTTCTGACAGAAGTCCCTGGTGGCATCTGTT
Organism: Patiriisocius sp.; assembly: GCA_047624725.1. Taxonomy (GTDB): domain Bacteria; phylum Patescibacteriota; class Minisyncoccia; order Phycocordibacterales; family UBA918; genus OLB19. Next base: position 25,774 of record JBLHQB010000001.1, read on the forward strand.
TGAAATCGCGTACTGAGTGTTTGCTTGATATCCCGCAGAGCGAACTCACCTGGGTTCAAACAGGCCGTGGTTACGAAACCACAGTTAAGTTACCGGCAGGTCTCTTCTATGAGAACAATTGGCTCGCACTTGTTCACGGAGACGGTCATGGGGCTTCTGAATGGGGTTCCAATGAGATCAATTATCTCCGTCGGAACGATGTGACAGCAAGTGATCCAGCATGTCTGGGTGGTAAAGCTTGGTGTGCAACACGCGACCTCTAAAAACAATGGTAAGGGCATAATTTGTCCTTACCACTTCTAATATTCTTGCGTACTGGTGTAGGTGAGAATATTAAGAGGTTATTAAAATCAACGTATTATATGTTTACAAAAAAAATTACAATCAATGTATTAGGTATCGCTATTTTAGTTATGCTTGCAGTAGGAGTTCCTGTGTCTATGACAGGAAATCACTCACTTGAAGTAAATGAAGTAGCTGCATTCGGTAGTTCATCAGGAGGCGGAAGTGGAAGTGGAAGTGGAGGAGGAAGTGGCTGTGGAAGCTGTGGTTCAGACCCAACACCAACACCAACACCAACACCAACACCAACACCAAGCCCTAAGCCACCAACGTGTAACTACCTAAAGGCTAATGGTAAGACTGGAACACTGACAGTCCCATACGGTGGAGCTAACGTATCACTAAACTGGTCGTCTTCAAAGGCAACAGGTGCTACGCTGACACCAACTGGTTCTGCAGTTTCTGTAAGTGGATCAAAGTCAGTAAACGTATCGTCAAATACAACGTTTACACTACGAGTTTCAAACTCAGACGGTGCACGTACCTGTAAGGTAGTAGTGAAAGTTGCTTCTGCAACACCACCATCATGTGACTCATTCACCGGAACACCTACATCACTTCCATACGGAGGCGGAACGGTAAACCTAAACTGGAAGACTACAAACGCTGACTCAGTATCAATCAACCAAGGAGTTGGTTCAGTGGTTGCTGACGGCTCAAAGCCTGTAAACGTATCAAATACAATCACCTACACCCTGACAGCTAAAAAGGCTGGATACGCAAACGTGACCTGCCCAGTGAAGATCACGGTAAGGCCTGACGTTGCTGCACCATCATGTGACTCATTCACCGGAACACCTACATCACTTCCATACGGAGGTGGAACAGTAAACTTAAACTGGTCTACATCAAACGCTGATTCAGTAGCAATCAACCAAGGAGTTGGTTCAGTAGTTGTTGACGGATCAAAGCCTGTAAACGTATCGAATACTATTACGTACACACTTACGGTAAAAAAAGCTGGGTTTGCAAACGCAACTTGCCCAGTGAAGATCACGGTAAGGCCTGACGTTGCTGCACCATCATGTGACTCATTCACCGGAACACCTACATCACTTCCATACGGAGGTGGAACAGTAAACTTAAACTGGTCTACATCAAACGCTGATTCAGTAGCAATCAACCAAGGAGTTGGTTCAGTAGTTGTTGACGGATCAAAGCCTGTAAACGTATCGAACACGATCACCTACATACTTACTGCAAAGAAAGCTGGTTTCCCAACTGCTACCTGTCCTGTAACAATCACGGTAAAGCCAGACACAGACGCACCATCGTGTGATTCATTCTCTGGTACACCTACAACACTTCCATACGGAGGCGGAAACGTTGCACTGACATGGGCTACATCAAACGCTGACTCAGTATCAATCGATCAAGGTATTGGTGCAGTTAATGCTGATGATTCACGAGCTGAAACGGTAACTGACACAATTACATACACACTGACAGCTAAGAAAGCAGGATTCACTGACGCATTGTGTCCAGTGAAGATCACGGTGCTTCCGATGACAAACGTCCTTACGTGTAGTGATGTTTCATTCACTGCTTCAGATACACTTGTGAAGAAGGGAGATACGGTAAACCTTGCATGGGTATTCACTGGAAACGTAGCAAGTGGATCAATTGACCAGGGGATTGGACCGGTATCAAGTAACCAAAACCGTGATGTTGTAATCAATAATCAGATTACATACACAATGACTATCAAGGATGCTACTACAGAAGTACAGTGTCCACTGACTATTAAGCTTGAATCTGACCCGGTATTCAGTTGTGCTGCTAACGTAAACTTTGACGCTGACGATACATCACTTCCAAGGGGTGGAGGAGATGTGGTCCTTACATGGAGTACTACTGATGTAGATTCAATTTCAATTCCTGGAGTTGTGTCAAACAATCTTAATGATTCAGAAACAGTAAATATTACTGCAGACCGAACGTACACCCTTACTGCAACAAAAGCTGGATTCGCAGGCATCCAATGTCCCGTTAAAATTGACGTTGCTAACGGTGGCGGAGGTGGTGGCGGAGGTTCATCAACTCCACGATGTGATCTTGATATCTCTGACGACAAGATCAAACTTGGAGAGGAAATCACTCTAGAGTGGGACACATCGCGAGCTACTGAAGTAGTTATCGAAGACAACCACGGTAACATCATCGTTACTACTGAAGATCTATCAAGTTCTGAAGCTAAGGACTTATACGACGGAGAAATTACACTAAAGCCTAAGAAGGATACAGAATACACAATTACTGCATCAAAGGGATCTAAGGATCGAGAATGTGATGTAGAGGTTGAAGTAGAAAATAGTATTACGGTACTAGAATCACGAAATCAAGAACCACGAGTTGCTGGTATCTCACTGACACAAGTGCCATACACAGGATTCGAGGCGGGACCAATGCTTACATTCTTCTTCTATGTACTACTCACACTATGGGGTCTGTTTGTAGCATATGTATTTGTTATCAAACGAGACACATTCGGCGGGGTATCTCTTGCAGGTGCACACACACACGTGCAGTACACTGACGTAAGTGTTGAAGCTGAAACTATTACAGAATCATCAGTTGCTGATGGATATGTACAGGCAAGCACGCACGTTGCTGCTCCTGCAAATCTACCGGTTGCAACACCTGCAACAGTAGGATACGCATCAATGGTTTCAGAAGTTTCTGATGAAGAGACTGCAGAATCAATTGAAATGACTGAAATTGAAAACGCTGCTCACGCACAAAACATCCTTCTCTCAAGTGACGCAATGCGATTCTGCATGAACTGTACTGAGGAAGGAGCTGAACGTGTAGCAAAGATCAACGCAGTATTCGCTAAAGCTAAGGCAGCATACCCAAGTGAAGAAGGATGGGTAGCGCTTAACCTTGCTCGAGTAGAGTCTCTTATGGACAATGAAGAAGCTGCTGCAGAAGTAGCGACTCAGACAGAAGCAATTTCTGGAGGGTCACTCGCTGAAGCAATCGTAACTGGTAACATCGTAGCGGCGTATCAAATGATCGACAACCGACCAATGATCGCACTAGCAGATGCTGCATCTGACCTTGATCTAGTATTCCGATCACGAAAGGGAGAAGAGGTGACTGTATCAACAGTACTTGCAGAAAACACAACTGATCTATCGCTAGAACAGTTAGTTGAAGCAATCACTGCACTTACAGGAGCACTTGACGGAACATACACAAGTGAAGGGGAAGCGGTTAAGATGGCGATTCTAAAAGCTGTAAAAGCTACAGCGTAATCCCATTAAAGTTAAAAAAGACACACCTTCGGGTGTGTCTTTTTTTGCACCACAAGCAAATGAAAAAGGCCGAACACATTGTGTCGGCCCTTGTTCTGGTTGTCATCGTTTAATTAATTGTGATTTACGCAACCACCTGCGTTTCAAAATACAGAGAATTTCTTCGCCTGAACCATAGTGTTGAATTGCCCGCAGTTCAGTTCCAGCAGGGTAGCCTACAACGGTATCTCGATTGATCAATACTTTCCCTAAATTTCTAAGTTCCAAAAATTCTTTCTTTGGGATACTCAAGGTGTCTGTCTCGGTAGTTTCGTCGGTTACATTTGCGACTTGCATTGAACCCCCTTTGTTAGTGTTTCTGTGCGCCTATTTAGTATTATAACACAGATGTTGGTAAAAGACAAAAGTGGATAAAAACAGTCGCACCAGAGGAGGTGCGACTGTTTTTATGTATGCGTTCTCTATTTGTTTTCTTCCGTCAGTTTTGCAAGTAATACTTCTACTGAAAGTGTTTCATTACTTTCTGTATCTCGCGACTCGAGTGTCACAGTATTGCCAGAAACTTCCTGATCTCCAATAACAATGAAGTAGGGAAGCTTGTTCTTTTTCGCGCTGCGAATCTTCTTCCCCATAGAATCATTTTCGTCATCAATTTCAACACGGAAGCCTGCTTCTTTCAGTGTGTTGTATACGGTGTGTGCGTATTCGTTATGCACTTCAGCAACGGGGATGATTGCCAGTTGCACGGGAGCAAATCGAAGCGGGAAGTTTCCTGAAAGGTGTTCGATCAGTACCGCAGAGAATCGCTCGAGCGATCCTGCAATCGCCGCGTGGATCATCACCACTCGTTCCTTCTCACCACTTTCGTTAACACATGTCAAGTCGAAACGTTCGGGGAGGTTACGGTCAGCTTGAATGGTTGCTACTTGGTGGGTGCGCCCTATAGAGTCGTGTGCAATGAAGTCGAGTTTTGGAGCGTAGAATGCAGCTTCACCTTCTTCAGTAAAGTATTCAGCCCCGCGCTCTTCTGCAATTTTCTGTAGTAGATTTTGTGCGTCATCCCATTGTGCGTCAGTTCCAATGTAGTTATCTGTGTTTTGTGAATCACGGAATGAAAGCCGCACCTTTAGATCAAAGCCAAATTTCTCATAAAACGAATCAACAATATCCCAGACAGCATTGATTTCATCTTTTAGTTGCGATTCACGGCAGAACACATGTGCGTCATCTTGTGTGATAGAGAGTACGCGCGTAAGTCCTGCGAGTTCTCCTGATTGTTCTGCTCGGTATACCATTGTTGTCTCAGCAAATCGCTGCGGCATTTCTTTGTATGAACGGGGGACTGAGTCAAAGATTTGTGTATGACACGGACAGTTCATCGGCTTTAGCACATATTCCTCACCGTCATCTCCTTCTTTAGCACGTACCTTAAAGAGGTCCTCGCTGTATTTATTCCAGTGACCTGAAGTTTCGTACAGTGCTTTCTTTGCGATATGCGGGATGGTTACCAGCTGGTATCCCTTTTCCTTACGTAATTCTTGAACAAACCGATCAATCTCAAGGCGGAGTGTTGTTCCTTTTGGTGACCACAGCGGTAGACCAGGTCCTACTAACTCAGAGAACGAGAAAAGCCCCAGTTCCTTTCCGATCTTTCGGTGATCTCGTTTCTTCGCTTCCTCAAGCTGTGTTTGGTATGCAGCAAGCTCTTCTTTTGTATCAAACGCAATACCGTAGATACGGGTCAGCATTGGATTCTTCTCGTCACCTCGCCAGTATGCACCTGCGATCTTATCAAGCTTGAATGCATCTGTTGCGATCTCTTCAGATGGATTTTCAGAGTGACCACCACGACATAGGTCAGTGAATTCTTTTTTTCCTTCACCCACAGTATAGAGCGTGATCTTTTCACCCTTAGCTTCAATCTCGTTAATCAGTTCAGTTTTGTATACGTTGTCTTTGTACAGCTCTCGAGCTTCATCTGCTGATACTTCTTTATGCGTGAATTCCTTCCATCCATTAAGAATCTTCTTCATTCCTTTCTGAATCTTCTTCAAGTCATCGTCTCCAGGAGTTTCTCCTGCAGAGAAGTCGATGTCGTAATAGAAGCCGTTATTAATAGCGGGCCCAAGCGTAAGGATCGCGTGTGGGTATTCCTGGACTACTGCCGCCGCAAGGAGGTGGGCCAGTGTATGTCGCTTATTTTGTAAGCTTTGATTGTCTGAACTCATAATAGTAATTGGTTTGTATCGTCTTTGCGAACGTCAGTGAAGCAATCCAGAGTTGGGTAACAAGGCTCTGGATCGCCGCATTAACACTCGCGAAGACAACTTAATGAATAAAAAAACGTCCGAGTAAAAATACGACAAAATCGAATTCTTACTCGGACGATTGAGACCAGGTCTCATCCGCGGTTCCACCGGGTATTCTGTACAGTATGCCGCACAGCTCTTTTGACTCAGATTAGATCTCACATACCGTAAGATATACAATCTATGTATCATGTGTGATACATAGATTGTATAGAGTGTTTGGTAGACACTACAATCTCTGATTGGTTCCTATAGTAGCGTTTAAGGTAGGGGATTGTCAATAAAGAAAAAACTGTATCGCTGATGCGATACAGTTTTGGCTCAAGCTGCCTCTTTGGCGTACTGAGCTTCAATTTCACGAAGTTTATTTGAATTTGGTGAAAAGAAACATTCCCACAAAAAATTCATGTCCTGCACCATTTTAACTTTGATCTTGCTAGAGGTGATGCTTTCCACTGAGATTTTGAAATAGCCTTTAGATCCAGAATCAGAAAGTCGTATTGACCAGTCGTGCTCGAAAACTCTTTGATCAACAAGTTCTCGAGCACGAGCACTTGCCCATGCAAGAAAGGGACTTATCTCTGAATCGTAGTCTGTCTGATTTACTAGAAACTCATCAGCTTTTACAGATACCAAAAACGGTCTATTTTCATCCCAATCTAGAAAACCGTTCCCTTCCCAGTTGAGATGTAGAGCGTACAGTATGTGAATCGAGTTGTCGATTACAGTGTATCCCCCTAGTATATCAGTAGCCTTAAGCGTGACGGATTGAAACCCTTCTTTCATTACGAGATTTCGTGCAAGCATTTGATTACTCCATTGGTTGATGCTGTCTAAGTCCAAACTACATGTGGGCGTATCGATTGTCAACAAAAAACACATCGTCATGACGATGTGTTTTTTCTTTTTATTCCTGCACTTCTTCTGAATCTGCCTCTACCTGCGCAACCTCTTCTTTTGGCGCCAACGACTTCAACTTATCAATCAAGATCCCTGGTTCATCATTACGGATGCTGAGTTTTCCTTTTACAGCTACGCACGCCCCGGGGATCAGGATGTCTTGGTTGTTTTGGAAGACTTCGGGGAAGGCAACCATCTCGATGCTGTCGGTGAGACTTACTAATTTTACAAAAGCCATTCGGTCTCCTTTCTTTGTCAGGAGTTCTTTTACACTCTCGATCATTCCCGCAGTCTTTACCTCCTGACCTTTGCGGCCATTGCGAGCGTCAGTCACGGTCCCGCGCTTCAGCAGGTCTTTTTCATACTTATCTAATGGGTGACCCGACACATATACTCCAAGCAGTTCCTTTTCCCAGATAAGTTTCTGGTCCTTGCTTGCGGGATCAACGTCGAAGAGGGTGAGTTCGTTGATTGCAGTATCCATGCCTCCAAAGAGTGAGTCTTGGTTGGCAGCTAGTCCAGCTACCTGCTCTTTGTTAAACGCAAGAAGCACATCAACGTTCGCGTGCATCTTTCCGCGTTCTTCAAAGCGGTCGAGTGCTCCGGTCATGATGAGCGCTTCAATAGATTTCTTGTTCAGGTTCTTGTCGTGCACGCGGGTCAGGAGGTCAGTGAGCGATGTGTAATCACCACCATTTTTTCGTTCCAAGATAATCGCATCAGCAATTCCTTCACCGAAGTTTTTGATGGTTGTGAGTCCAAATCGAATTTTTGCATCCACACCGTTCTTTGCAGGTACTACGGTAAACGGTGAAAAACTTTCGTTAATATCTGGCGGAAGTACTTCCAAATCCATACGTTCACACTCGTGAATGATCTCTGAAATCTTCTCCGTGTCTCCTGCGTCAGCGGTAAGTACTGAAGACATGTACTCGGAAGGGTAGTTAGCCTTCATGTACGCTGTTTGGTACGCTACACGGCCATAGGATGCCGCGTGAGCCTTGTTAAACCCGTATGCAGCAAAAGGTACGATCTGTTCCCAAAGCTTGTCAGAAACGCCTTGTGAGAGCTTTCCGTGGTCACGGAATCCGTCCATAAGTTTAGCTTTCTCAGCCTCCATCACCTCAGGAATTTTCTTACCCATGGCCTTACGTAGCTTATCGGCATCAAGCCACGAATAGCCCGCAAGCTCAATTGAGATCATCATAACGTCATCCTGGTAGGTGATAACTCCGTAGGAACGATCAAGAATCTGCTCCAGGCGCGGATCAAGGAAAGTGATCATATTTGGACTATGCTTTCGTTCAATATAGGTCGGGATCATTTCCATCGGTCCAGGACGATACAACGCCACCATCGCGTTGATGTCGTGAATGGTGGTCGGCTTCAGCTGCTTAAGGAATGACGTCATTCCTGTACCGTTGAGCTGGAAGAGTCCCATAGTCTCACCGTTAGCAAGCATGTCGAACGTCTTCTGGTCATCAACCGGAATGTCTTCAATATCAACATCAATATCATGAATCTTCTTTACACGCTTCACCGCGTCAGCCAAAATTGCGAGGTTTTTAATACCAAGGAAGTCGAACTTCAAAAGCCCAACACCATCTTCTCCTACAGAATGCATTTCGTACTGCGTCACATGCTTACCTGTCTTCGAGTCAACTTGAATAGGTACGTAGTTGGTCAGTGCCTCAGGCGCAATCACCACACCAGCCGCATGCACACCCATGTGTCGCACACGTCCTTCAATACGTTTTGCAAGGTCAATCACTTGTCGTGATTCACTGTCTTGTTTGTATAGCTTTGCGAGGTCCTTCTCAATCTCCATCGCACGATCAATAGTCATTGCAAATCCCTGACTTCCCATAGGAATAAGCTTAGAGATTCTGTCTCCAGTGGAGTAGGGGTGGCCTAGCGCACGCGCCACATCCTTAACCGCAGCTCGCGCCATCATCGTTCCGAATGTCCCGATCTGCGCCACCTTATCCGCACCGTATTTTTCTTTGGCATACTCAATAATCTCATCACGCCGATTATCAGCGAAGTCCATATCAACGTCGGGAGCCGATGGTCGCTCGGGGTTGAGGAATCGCTCGAAGGGAAGTTTGTACTCAAGTGGGTCTACGTTAGTAATCCCTAGAACGTACGTTGCGTACGAACCAGCTACTGATCCACGAATAGTGGTGTAGATCCCACGTTCACGGGCTTCACGCAGAAGGTCACCTACCGCGAGGAAGTATTTTGAGTATCCTTTGGTTTTGATAACCTCAAGCTCGTAGTTGATACGCTTCTTAACGACTTCGTCGTTCATGTCGTGCTTTCGCCAGAGTACTCCTGCGTACGCCATTTCTTTCAGTTCATCGTCAGGCGTTTTGCCGCTAGCAATCTTATAGTCAGGGAACTTCCATGCTTCTTGTCCGAGCACGATCTCAACGTGACATTGATCCGCAATCTTTACCGTATTCGCAATAGCCTCAGGAAGATCCTTAAACTTTTCTTTCATCTCTTCTTGAGTGGCAAACGAAAAGTCTTCAGCAAATGCTTCATCAGGATCAACAACACCACCACTTTGAATCTTCATCATCAACGCACGTATTACCGAGTCGTCTTTGTCCATGTAGTAGATGTCTTGGGCTGCTACTAAAGGAACGTCACCTTCCTTAGCGAGTGTTTGAATTTTCTCTTGCAGCTCTTGATGGTCAAGAATCTCAGGATGATGCGTAATCTCGTGATAGAGGTTCTCTTTGAAAACATCTTTGTACCACGCGAGTGATGCTGCAGCCTTCTCCAGGTCATTGTTCTTTAAATGTTGCGCAGTTTCTCCTGCGAAAGAGGGGATGATACAGATGAGGCCTTCGCAATGGTCTTTAATAAGTTCGTGATCGATTCGCGCACGATAGTAGAATCCTTCGGTGTTAGCGATAGTCACCATCTTGATCAGGTTTTTGTAGCCAACATCATTTTTAGCCAAGAGTACCAGGCGTCCCCGTGGACGGTCCATCATTTCTTTGTCGTGCCGCGTTCGAGGTGCCATAAACGCATCAAGACCGATAATTGGTTTAATGCCACCCTTGTGACACTGAGAATAGAAGTCGATTGCCCCATAGAGCGCACCAGCATCAGTAATCGCCATTGCATGCTGCCCGTCAGCCACAGCAGCCTTCACAAGCTCCTTGGGCGTCGGTACGGCGTTAAGAAGCGAATACATTGAGTGTGTATGCAAGTGCACAAACTCAGCTTTCTCCATAGGTTTTTCCTCCGATTCAGACATAGTGAGAGTAGTATAGCAAAAAGTCTTTGGAGAGTTATCTACAGGCAACAACTTACTATCACTGTCGATAAATACGGTTCCCTGGATTGCCACGCTCGCGCTCGCAAAGACGGAGTGTTGTCTTTGCGAGACCCTGGTCGAAGCAATCCAGCGCCGTTACTGGTATATTTCTTACTAATGAACAAATACACCATAGGTATAGACGAAGCTGGACGAGGTCCATTAGCAGGCCCTGTCTCTGTTGGCGTCGCATGCGTACCTGCTGACTTTAATTGGGATCAGATTCCTGGTGTAAACGATTCGAAGAAGCTTACCGAAAAGAAACGAGAAGAAATTTTTGATATTGCGAATAGTTTAGAAAAGGAAGGGAAGCTGCAAACTGAAGTGGTGATGGTTGCAGCGAACGTGATTGATGAGATCGGAATCGTACCATCGGTCACCAAAGCAATGCATCGTGCACTACACAAGATTGAAGAAAATATGGCTAAAAGTTCGAGATCCGTACTCGAACTTGAGGATGTTCGAGATCCGTACTCGAACGTGTCGGTTAAGCTTGATGGGGGACTGAAGGCTCCTGATCATTATTCTAATCAGGAGACGATTGTTAAGGGTGATGCGAAGGAGAAGGTGATTGGTTTGGCATCTATTATGGCGAAGGTGACACGGGATCGGTATATGGTGCAAAGGCATGCAGAGCCAGATTTTGCGGTATATATGTTTGATGCACATAAGGGGTATGGTACGAAAAAGCATCGTGAAGCTATCGCACAAAATGGTTTATCTGTAGAGCATCGTAGAAGCTATTGTAAACAAATAAGCAAAGGAACGTAGTGACTATTGCGAATTTAGTTCCCAATTCCCTCCTTTCTTAGAAGGAATTGCTGGAACATCCTGATCTGCGTGGTAACTATTGCAATATTAAGGATATGCTATACCATTGCCCGTCCCGCTGGAATGTCCAGGTAGGAATCGTTATTTTGGGAGAGATACAATGACAGAAGAAACTGGTGAAGAAATCATGAATCGCACATCGCAAACCGCTGTAGTTCCGATGCTTGCAGGGGTTCAGATGATGCAGCAAGGGGTTCGCATTTGGTTCAGCCTGTGGGGCTTTAAGATATAAGTACTTCATTTAAGAAAAAAAGCCGCCTGATACTATCAGGCGGCTTTTACATCTTTGTAAAATAATAAAAGTATTGTAGGATGTTCTGTAGAGTCACATTAGTGATGAGATAAGAAAGTTAGGGAGAATACATGTCGGAAGCTACCAAGAAGAAACATTTTCAGTTTCTGGATCACAATGATCCACGAGACATCGACCTTGATTGTGTACAACGTTACACAGTTCTGCTGGAGGCGAAGCTGAGGGAGGATGATGAGCTTGCTGGGGTTGATGTGTTTAATACACCTGTACCAATCCGATTGATTGATGATGACGAATTTCTGTTCGGCGCTCAGTTCATTGGACGTTTACTGAATGTTATGACCACTGCGGGCATAGTTTGCGTGACGGTAGTAGACGACTTCACGTCGTCTCTTACGTTTCAAAATCTACTTGATTTTGCCAAGCAATTGATCGCCTCATGGGGCGGTGGTTCACCTGAAGTTGCTTCATAAAATATATGGAGTCCAAAGACCGTCCTGAATCAGGGCGGTCTTTTCTTTTACTTAGGTTATTACGTCCACAAGGCATTGCATATTTTTCTATATCTGCTATAGTTCTGGCCACTAAGTAACAAATCTTATGGTAATTCGAATGCGACATACGCGGGCTCATACAAAGAACCGGCGATCACACCACTCACTAAAAGCACCTGCATTGGCTGTGTGTTCTAACTGTGGATCACAACACCGACCTCATCACATGTGTCTAGAATGTGGTTTCTACAAAGGACGTCAAGTACTTGACCTCGAAGGACAGAAATCAAAGCGAAACGCACGTATGCAAGCTAAGAAGGACGCAATCACTGCAAACGCAGAATCAATTGCACCAACTGAAGCAGAGGGAGTTTCAGACGCAGAACTCGTAGAGTCTGTAGAAACAAAAGACGAAGACAAGAAATAAATCTCCGAAAAGTGCTCCGTAGGGAGCGCTTTTTTGTCCACCATGTTTTTTTGACACATACGCAAAAGTGTTAGTAAGTCATCTAGGCACAAGGACAGTAGAGGTATATACTTGTTGGCAGTAGAAGTTAGTACATTATTTTCATGGCAAATCGACATTTATCGCGATCAATCGTTCTTCAAACCCTCTTCGAGTGGGATTTAAATGATATAGACAAGAAGGGACTTATTGACGTTTTAAACCGTAACGTAGAAGAATTCGCGCCAAACAAGGCAGACAATCCTTTTATTGAGAAGCTCCTTGATGGGGTTATTGGCAAGCAGCCTGAATTAGATCAGGTTATTGAAAAAGCCGCACCTGAGTGGCCTATTGATCGTATCTCGCCAGTAGACCGAAACATTCTGCGTTTAGGACTCTACGAACTTTTGTTTGCTGATCGAAAAGAAGTGCCAGCTAAGGTTGCGATCAATGAAGCGATTGAGCTTGCGAAGCAATTTGGAGGAGATAATAGTAGTCGTTTTGTAAACGGGGTACTTGGCGCTGTCTATAAGGAAATTGGTGAACCAGGGAAGGAGGAGCAAGGAAAGAAAAAGAAAGCCGTACCATTTGATGAGATGCCTATCTTCCGACTCTCAGGAGCTGTTGTGTACGCTATGGAGGACGATGTGATGTACCTTGCACTCGTGCACGACATCTTCGGACACTGGACACTCTCTAAAGGAAAGATTGAAGAAGGAGAGACAGTAGAAGAAGGAGCGAAGCGTGAGCTTAAGGAAGAGATTGGATTAGATATTGAAATTGAAGCAGAACTTGGAAAGAACGAATACGTTGCGTCGCATCCAGAACTTGGAAAGATCCGTAAGCAGGTAACGTATTACTTGGCAGAAGCGCCGTACACAGAGCTGACGCTTGAGAACAAGGGAGGACTTGATGACGCGCAATGGTTTAAGGTTGCAGATATTTTGGATTTGAATTTCTACGAGGACATCTTACCTATCGTAACCAAAGCCATCACAATGTTAGTGGCCAAGAAATAACGTCATCTACTTTGTCAGACTACGAAAAAAGAGCCTTACCGTACGTTAAGTACGACTCGGCTCTTTTTTCTTGTCTTCCGCGTATCTAACGCTATTTCTTGGCCACTAAGTAAGTAAGATAAAACGGGGGTAGGTGTGCTTTTTGCTTTGTTGATTGATGGGGAAAGTGGTGTATAGTGAAATTGACTCGTAGATAGATTGAAGAAGGTGTATGAGACACTATTTGCAATGTACCTCGCGAGTTATGGGTTATTAGATATATAACGATTCATAATTATGACTGTAGAACGAAATATAGATGGAGACATGGTGAAGATTGAGGCACTGGTTGGCGTTACTTTTACTGACAAGATGCATTTACTTACGGCGATTACACACCGTTCGTATCTGAACGAAAACCGGGACGCGAAGCAAGAGCACAACGAACGCCTGGAGTTTTTGGGTGACGCAGTGCTTGAGTTGGTGGTTACTGATTTTCTCTTCAAGAAGTACCCCGAGAAGCCAGAAGGAGAGCTTACGGCAGTGCGTGCTGCACTTGTGAATACTATTTCGCTTGCTGAGGCATCTACTAATCTTGAGATAAACGACTTCCTGCTCATGTCTAAAGGGGAAGCAAAAGACACAGGGCGAGCGCGTCAATACATTCTCGCAAATGTATTTGAAGCACTTATTGGTGCGTTGTACATGGACCAGGGGTACGATGCATCACAGAAATTTATCGCAGATCACTTGTTTGCAAAGACAGACAAGATTGTTGAAAAGCGACTATGGCAAGATGCTAAAAGCCGTTTCCAGGAATTGGCACAAGAACATCACAGTGTAACGCCAACGTACGAGACGCTTGGACAAGAAGGTCCAGACCACGATCGTGTGTTTACTGTTGGAGTATTCTTAGGAAAAGATAAGATTGGAGAAGGAAAGGGGTTGGCAAAACAAGAAGCTGAACAGAAAGCTGCTGAAGATGCTATTACGAACAAAGCTTGGTAGTAGCGTAAAATTATGCACAAAGCCTGGAAATACATAGTATTTCCAGGCTTTGTGCGTGGTATTATACAAGTATGAAAAATCTTACTGCCTCAATACGAGGATTTACACTCATAGAGCTGATGGTTGTTATTGGTATTATCGGGATACTCTCAAGTATCGCGTTCGTTGGATTTGATGGTGCTCGCGAGAAGTCTCGTGATGAGAAGCGTGTGGTTGACATAGCTCAGATTGAGCTAGCGCTTCGTTTGTACGTTGAGCAAAATGGACATTACCCACTTGAGGCCGATGGATTTAGTGGGGGTACACTCGGACGCATCTGTGAAAGTTGCACTGGTCCTATTAATGCTGCGTTGCAGACGTACTTAGGATCAGTACCATCAGACCCGCTGGACACCGGTAATTATTATTACTATTACGACGGTAACCAAAGCTGTGGAGGTAACCCAACCCAGGCAGTTGTTTCAGCTCGGACTATGGAGACTGATCGGTATAAAAATACTGCAGATACTATTTGCTCCTCATGGGGAGGAGAAGGAGGGATTGGTGGTACTGACTCGTATAACACTGTGCTGGGCGACGGCGGGTAATATAGAAACGGATGTATCTCAAGCACTTAACAATTTCAGGATTCAAATCATTCGCCAAAAAAGGCGAGCTTGAATTTAGTGCACCTATTACTTCTATCGTTGGTCCTAACGGATCGGGCAAGAGTAACGTGGCTGAATCATTTCGCTTTGTGCTTGGAGAGCAATCGGTAAAAGGCATGCGTGCTAAGAAAGGAGCTGATCTTATCTTTAACGGTTCAGACAGCACCTCACGTGGTAACCGAGCCTCGGTATCTATTACGTTGGATAATACTAAGCGTGTATTCCCGATGGACTTTGATGAGATCATACTTGAACGGACCGTACATCGGGATGGACAAAATGAGTACCACATCAATAGCTCAAAGGTTCGCCTTAAGGACGTACAGGAACTTCTTTCTGCTGCTAACATTGGTCCAACTGGTCATCACATCATTTCGCAAGGAGAGGCTGATCGTATTCTTTCAGCAAGCCCAAAAGAACGTCGAGAGATGATCGAGGATGCTCTAGGACTAAAAGTATTTCAATATAAAAAAGTAGACGCTGAGAAGAAACTGAAGAAGACCCGAGAAAATATCGAACGCGTACAATCGTTGCGTCGCGAGGTTGCACCGCATCTTAAGTTCCTTGAGCGACAAGTAAAAAAGATTGAACGTGCGGTTTTACTGCGTGAAGAGCTCACTCGTGTATATAGCGAATACCTCAAGCGTGAGGACACGTATATCGCACATCACAGCGATCGTCTTCGTGGCGAGCGAGAAGAGCCAGCAAAGAAGCTTGAAGAGCTTAAGGAGCAGTTGGTGGAAGCAAAGAAAGTGCTTGCTGATAGTGAAGATGATGAGAAGGGTAATGGCGTGGTTGAGCTTGAAGAGAAGATCTCAGCAGTGCGTACACAGCGCCAGGCGCTACTGCGTCAAAGTGGACAGCTTGAAGGGCAAGTAAGTTTCCTCAAGCGTCGTATTGAGCAGGCACACGACAAGAGCACACAGAAGTCAGAAGCACCAATCCCAATGTCAGAGATGAAGAAGATTCTGCAGGTTGTGGAATCGTCAGTTGAGAAAGCGGTGAAGAGTGATGATGTGAGTGCGTTACAACGGGCACTGTCTGACGTGATGCATACGCTTAAGAAGTTTGTACAAGGAGCATCGGGTGTTGTGGTTGTGAATACTGATACGGAAGAAAAAGAGTTGGTGGCTATTGAAAAGGAATTACATTCTTCCGAGAAAGAAATTACAGCGGTAGAAAAAGAAGAAGCAAAACTGACCGAGCAGTACGATGAACTTAAGCGTTCAATTGAATCAGAATCGCAAGAGAGTCGAGAGGCTGAGCGTGAAGTGTTCCGTGTAGTAGGAGAGCAGCGTGATTGCGAGAATACTATTGCGCGTATTGATGGCGAGCTGGGCGTACTTGAGCGCGATCGCAATGAATTCAAGCGAGAGTTGCAAGAAGCTGTGTCACTGATCGGAAGTGGTGCTTCACGGTACTTTAGTTTTGAAATTGTACTCGATGGGAAGGTAGTGAGTAATAAAGTTATCGCAGAAGAATCACGTGAGCTCCAGCGGGAACGACGACGATCATTGGAGAAGATGAAGATCCGTCTTGAAGAACTTGGTGGTGCAAATTCAGATATTGAAAAAGAATATAAAGAAGTAAAAGAACGTGATGATTTTTTGGTGCACGAAGTTGCTGACCTTGAGGCGTCAGTAGAAAAGCTTGAGAAACTTATTACCGAGCTCGCGCTACAGCTTAACGAACAGTTCGTTGCAGGTATCGATAAGATTGGCGCAGAGTTCAATCGATTTTTTGCACTTATGTTTGGCGGCGGGGAAGCGAAGCTGCTGCGAGTGAAGCCAAAGGTTCGTAAGAAGAAGTCTGATGATGATCTAGAGGAAGATGCAGTAGCTGAGGAAGAGGATGAGGACGAGGTGGTTGAAGAAGGTGTAGATCTAGACGTAAAGCTCCCAAACAAGCGTGTGCGAGGTCTGGATATGCTCTCAGGAGGGGAGCGGGCGCTCACAAGTATCGCACTTATCTTCGCAATGAGTCAGATCAACCCACCACTGTTTATTATTCTTGACGAGACAGACGCAGCGCTCGACGAAGCAAACTCACGACGTTATGGTGACATGATCCAGGCGTTAGCGGAGAAGTCTCAGCTGATCCTTATCACACACAACCGAGAGACCATGAGTCGCGCCGGTATCCTCTACGGAGTGACTATGGGGGGAGATGGGGTTTCGAAACTTCTATCTGTAAAGTTTGATGAGGCGGTTGCTGTTGCGAAATGACAAATGAGTAAATGTCCGAAGGGCATATTACGAATTTAGTTCCCGATTTTTTCTCCCTTGAGAAAATCGCTGGAACTCGAAGTATCAAATTACCATAGAGCATGTATAGCAGTACTTTGTTCCCGCCCCTTCCTTACAGGAACTGTACACTTTGTCAGTCTTTCCTTTGGAAAACACTAGGCAAAGTCTTGAGAAGTGACATTGAGTCACTTCTCACCTAGGGCAAATCGCTGGAACTCGAAGCTCTGAGTATCACAAAACATAGCTATCAGTTTTGTTTGTCATTTAGAAAAAGAAAGAACCTGCGATTATATAAATATATTCGCAGGTTCGCTTTGTTATGTCCTTAGACATGTGAAGTACCTCCTCGTACCGTAAGATGTGGCCAAGTTTCAGTTTCTACTGTCAACAGAATTAATCTGTCGACAGGTGCACCTACCGAAGTAAGTTGAAAATGATGAACGCCTTTTTTCTTGCGTTTGCGTTGTATTTGATCAGGCGTCAGGTATGACGTGATAATCAAATGGGCTTTCCGAAGAAAACAAGGATCAGCGTTCTGGTTTACTTCCAGAACAAGATCCCATGTAGGGGGAGGATGTGGCTTGTGAAGAACAATCTCCATAGGTCAGCTCCTTTCATTGCAGTACATTAATAATGACATAATTTACTAAAAAGTAAAGCACCGCAGGATTAATCCTGCGGTGCTGTTTTATGTAGATAATGGGTTGTGCACAATCATAAGAATCTCATCATGCCATGCCCCTGCTTTAAAGAGGTGATTCGGATATGACCCCACTTCAGTGAAGCCACACTTTTCATAGCATCGTTTCCCTCGCGGGTTGTTCCCTAGGACACTCAGTCGAACATTGCGTAGATTGCGTTTAGTAAATGCGTACGTCAGCATGAGCTCGAGTACTTTTGTGCCAATACCTTTACTCCAATACGCTTTCTCACCGATAATAATACCGAAAGATGCGGTTTGATTAAGCTGATCAATGCGATGGAACCCTGTGTTTCCAATAAGTTTTTTATCCTTCTTGTGATAGATCCCCAGCACAAGATGGTCAGTACTTTTGTACGCGTTCTCAATAAATACATTTTCATTTTCTAGTGTCATTGGGTATTTACCCATACTTAAGAACTGTGTTACTTCTTCATTGTTTATCCACGAAGCCATTGTGCTTGCGTCATCTGCAGTAAGCAGTACAAGATCTATGTCGGTTCCTTTGAGGAACACTTGGCGTTTGTTTGTCATATCATTTCCTTTATTATATGTAACGCTGCATGCAAGAAAACATCCTAAACTGCGGTGCAGCCCAGGATGTAGTTCAGTATCTTATATCTTAACTATTGTGTAGGTAGTAATAGTATGCAGATTTATGAGAACCATAGCCACGGCTAGATCGAAGTTTGAAAGAGCGGGGAAGCGAGAGCATCCACATTGTAAAGCCGCCCGCCTTTTTAATAGTGGCAGTTTCAATATTTCGATTCGCAAAGCTGTGGCTGTATGTGTTCATAATAATTCTATTTGTACTAGTGATGACGTAGCAAGTCCGAAAATCTTTCACGATGTGTAAGGAGTCACCTAGCACAACATGTTGTGCTAGGTGACTCCTTACACATAAAAAGAACGATACCTTACGGTATCGTTCTTTTTAATATGCCACTAGAAATTATTTTGAAAACACTGTGCTTTCAAACAAGATGGAGTTCGAGGAAGACAAGGGAAGTAACTCGAGACGTACTGTGGCTGTACGGTGAGGGTTATTTTTCGCGGTCTGACGAAGAAATACGCTTGTTTGAGAGTACAAGACTAAAGTCGAGTTGCCGTTCTTCTAGGTCAGCACGCATCAGCTTAACTCGTACTGCTTGACCAAGAGTATATGTCGAACCTGTCTTGTCTCCCTTGATTCGATACTTATCAGCTTCGTGCTTGAAGTAGTCTCCCTTGATACTTCCAAGGCGCACCATTCCATCTGCCATTGATTTCTTTTCCTGTACGTAAATACCCCAGTCAGTTACACCGGTGATGATTCCATCAAATTCCTCACCAACCTTGTCGAGCATAAACTCAACCTGCTTGTACTTAATAGAGTTACGTTCAGCTCGCACTGCGAATCCTTCTCGGTCAGATGAGTGTGTTGCGGTCTTTTCGATCTTCATCATTTCCTTAGGTCCGATGAATGTTCCATCAAGATGCTTTCGAAGCATTCGGTGGGCGAGTAAGTCTGGATATCGACGGATCGGAGACGTGAAGTGTGAGTAGTGCTTGAACGCAAGACCGAAGTGTCCAATGTTTTTAGTACTGTAGATAGCTTTTGCCATTGAGCGGATTGTTGCAACCTTAAGCAGATCCTCTTCAGGGGAACCTTCGACATCCTTAAGTAGCTTGTTAATTGTTTTTGCATCAACCGTTCCGTCAGTAACTTTAAATTCGTAGCCAAGTGCGTGCACAAAGATGGCCAGCGCTTCAATACGATCAGGATCAGGTGCGTCGTGAATACGATAGATGAACGCAGTGTCATTACCCGCTTTCTTGCAGATTTTTTCCACCTGTTCAGATACTTTCATGTTTGCAAGAAGCATAAAGTCTTCAATCATCATCATTGTTTCAATACGAATCTTCGCAACCACATCAATAGGCACACCTGCATCATCGAGCACGAACTTTACCTCTGGTTGTTCAAATGCAATAGCACCATTCTTGTATCGGTCCTTTCGTAGCATTCGTCCAAGCGTCATCATGACGTTTAGAGCATCAAGATTGTCGCCACTTTGTGTATCAATAACCTCTTGTGCTTCTTGGTAACTAAACCGACGATTAGAGTGAATGATGGTCTGTCCGTACCATTCGCCCACTACTTCCGCGTTAGGGTTCATCTCAAACACTGCAGAGAACGCCAGACGGTCTTCTTCGGGTCGCAACGAACACAGGTCGTTTGAAAGTACTTCAGGAAGCATTGGAATCACACGGTCAACGAGGTAGATAGATGTCGCACGCTTCTGTGCTTCAATATCAATAATGCCACTTTCTTCTACGTAGTGTGATACGTCAGCGATGTGGATACCAATTTCGTAGTTACCGTTTTCAAGTTTCTTGTATGAAAGAGCATCATCAAAGTCCTTTGCGTCAGCAGGATCAATAGTCATTGTCGTTGTGTCCCGCATATCGCGGCGCGTTGGATTTTCACCCTTAGTGTTTTCAATTGCAGTGGCAAAGATTTCATCCTGTCGTTCATAGAGTGCTTGTCCTGCCTTTGAGATTTCTTCAGGGAAGTTCTCAGAAAAACCTCCAGAACGAATGATCGCCTGCATTTCAGTTTCATGATCACCAGCTTTACCAAGTGTTTCAATAATTTTCCCAACAGGGTCAGTGTGCGGAGATGTCCATGACGCAATTTCAGCTACTACTTTCATTCCCTCATCAAGCTCAGTTGATTCCGGAAGAATAGGTCGCACGTGAATTCGATGATTATCAGGTTGGATATACCGTACTGCTTTACCAGCTCCTGCTGGTTTTACCGTTCCGACAAATTCTTTGTGTACAGACTCAAGCACTTCAAGTACTTTAGCTTCTTGGCGTTTTCCTCCTACCTTTGGAAACTCTTCAACTTTCACCGTGTCACCATCAAGTGCAAAGCCAAGGTTCGCTGTTTCAATCAGGAGATCCTCTTGATCTTCAGCCTGATCAGGTCGAATAAAAAAGCCGATCCCTTTACCTCGAATCGCAATAGTTCCTTCAAATATGTTGTTGTTTTCGTTAATTTCAGTCATATATATGTACGGCGCATAGTAGCATTGACGCAGGGTAAAAGCCATAGTATGTTTGATTTAGATTCAGTGCAACAAAGGAAAGAAAATGAAACCTTTTGAAATTAGAATTTCTGAAGACATTGCAAATGCAGTCCCTGAAGAAAGTGGTCACTTTGGTCGGATTATAAAGGAACCTAAGAAGTCAGGTTCTATAAATCTTGAAGAAATGGATATTGATGATATCTTCGACTTGTGGACATACCAGAGATGTTCAATTGTTGGGGGTGTGCAGATGCCATGCACCCCAGAAGACACAGCAGAGAAGCTTCCTACGGAGTCTCTTCTGATGAAACTTCGCAACTGTAACGTGGATATTGTGTTTGTTACTCTTGATGCCTACAAGCAGCTGATGCACTTAATGATGGCCCCCACGGTCTCGTACGTCGATAAAAGACCGCCAAAAAGAATATCGGCTCGTGATGCAAACCTATCAGGTCTTCTGGGCTCGTAGTGTTTAAATAAAAGCGGCACAATTGTGCCGCTTTTTCTCTTGCCTTAATACTATATATATAGTATTGTTCCCCCGTTATGTTAATGATGAGATTACAACGAGTCGGCCGCAAAAACGATCCTAGTTATCGTATTGTGGTGACTGATAAGCGTACTGGCCCAAAGAGCAACAAGCATGTAGCAATCATCGGATCTTACAATCCGAAGATGAGTCACATTCAGCTTGATGTGGATGCGGCTAAGGACTGGCTTTCAAAGGGTGTGCAGCCTTCAGATACCGTGCACAACATTCTCGTCGGACAAAAAGTGATTGATGCGAAAAAGGTAAACCCTCTTCCAAAGAAATCACCTATTGTTGACGAAGAAGCAGTTGCAAAGGCAGCTGAAGAAAAGGCGGCAGCTGAAGAAGCAGCTAAAGCTGAAGAAGCTGCTAAGGCGGAAGCTGAAGCGTCGACTGAAGAAGAAGTTTCTACAGAAGAAGTTGTAGAAACTGAGGAAGCTCCTGTAGAGGAGGCACCTGCAGAGGATAAATAAGCAAAGGAGTGTAACGACTATTGCGCATTTATGTCCCGATTTTTTCTCCCTTGAGAAAATCGCTGGACCAAGTGTACAGGTCTCGCTCTGCAACAGCCCTACGTGCTCTGCACGTAGGGCTGTTGACGTATACGACAACCTTACGTACTATTGGTACTAGCAACACAATGTGTGTCCGCTTATCAGCCGAACGTATGACACCATACGTTTTAGTTCCAAACGCATATGCAAGAAGATCAGCAATTTCTAGAATCCGTCGTAAAGGCACTGGTAGATAATCCAGACAGCGTAAATGTAAACCGAACTGTAGACGAAATGGGTGTACTTCTGACACTCGACGTACACGCAGATGACATGGGTAAAATCATCGGACGAAGTGGAAACACTGCAAAAGCAATCCGAACACTCTTACGAGTTGTGGGAATGAAAAATGACGCACGAGTAAACCTCAAGATCAATGAGCCAGAAGGGGGGCGTGTAGTAACCGAAGATCCAACTGAAGCAGGAGGAACAGATGATGACATGGGAGAAGCGATGAGTAGTGGAGGAGATGAGATAAGTGCAGAGCCTAAATCGCTCGACGACGCTATCGACGATCTCAAAATCTAAATTAACTGGCAAATTTCTTTGTCAGGCTACGAGAAAAAGAGCCTCACCGTACAGTAAGTACGGCTCGGCTCTTTTTTCTTGCCTTCCGCGAACTTCACTCAGTTAATTTAGATTTTGGTGCATGGTATTACAGATTAATACTGAGAGTGGAAAACATAAACCTTTCGATATATCGAAAGGTTTGTATTCGTCTTTGCGTGAGAAAGTGTTTGCACACTTTCGCAAGTGGTTTAGGAAAATAAAGAACGTAGTGATTATATTTTCTTTATGCGGAGCAACGCGATAGTGCCTGCTATGTAAATAGCGACAACCTGAACAGCTTCTGTAAGAAGCGGAAGCGTGGCAATCCAGTGTCAGCGCAGTGTGATGTCTTAATACTACGGTTAACCGTAGTATTGAGTAGCCTTTTTATTTTATGCTAGTATTCATTGATATGGCTCGTATGGATGATTCACTTCTTGTAACTGATTTTGATAATAAACTCAATGGACCTATTAACTTTATTGAAAATAGATTTCATTATTTGTCACCCTTTTCTGCGCATGAGGTTGTTTTAGCTGGTGTAGTGTATAAAACTGCCGAACATGCCTACCAGGCATTGCGAATGAAGGCTGAGCATCGTGACCGGATTACGGTGACTACCAGTCCACTGGCTGCATGGCGAGAGGCACAGCATTGCAAGAAGGAAGGTTTGGTTGATCCAAGGCACGACAAGGATGATTTGATGGAAGAAATTTTTCGAGCCAAACTTGATCAACACCAAGATATCGAAGATGTCCTGCGAGAATCAGGAGACCGGGAATTACGTAAGGTGTATGACACTGATTATTATTGGGGTACAGGGGCAGATGGATCAGGTGAAAACATGATGGGGAAGCTCTGGATGAAGTTAAGAGGGGAATTAGAATAAGTATAATAAAGGGAATTGAGTATACTGATGTAAACATAGCTTTCTATATATGCTGAAGAGTACAAAGATAAATTTTGATTCATGTTAACAAAAATCTATAACTTAATATTACCGCTACTGCCTGAGGTGTTTGTGATTTTAACTGCGTTAGGTTTATTTAGTGACTCTGTAGTTGAAGTGGTGTTTGCGTATACTAGTACGGTGGTAGTCTTGACTATGATGAATATGAGTAATGTGTCCTTTTTGTCAGATTTGAAAGGGACGTTCAAAACCAAGGCTTTTTTTGGAATTTGGTCTGTTGTGGTCATGTCGTCTTTGGCGTTCATTTTACCTTTCACTGATGATACTTATAGTACAGTTGTTAATGTAACTATTGTGGTAAGTCTGACGTTATTCGCAATGTGGAGACCTAAACATGATGTAACTGCTGAAGATGGTATTGCTAAACAGGGTTTGCACTTCTATTTTTTGGTCGTGGCGCTGATACTCATAATACCAATAGTGACAATGTCATGGTTTGATTATGAAATTAGGATTATTTTCTTTTTCTCTGGAGTAGTATGTTATCGCTTGAGTATTGCACTACTTGAGTCGTTTGGTGTGAGGTTGTCCAAAATCGTATCTTGGCACCGGTGGGGCATATGGATGCTACTCATGTTTTCGTTAGCTACACTTGTGGCTATGCACGCGTAGTTTAATTGCGTTTACAACCAAAAATTATTAATTTTATGATACGATTCTATTACCATGAATTTCCACGTAATTACATTATTCCCAGAAGTTTGCCGCGCGTATACAGATGCATCGATTCTGGGTCGCGCTCAAAAAACAGATAAAGGCAAAGGCTCTAAATTTCGAGGCAAGAAGATCTCGGTGAATTACTATGATCCGCGGGACTATGCGAATAATAAGAATAATAAAGTAGACGATAAGCCGTATGGTGGTGGGCCTGGGATGGTGATGCGAGCGGAGCCTGTGTTGAAGGCGTGGGACAAGGCTGTAGGACGGAAGAAAGATCAGAAGAAAGTGAAGACGTTGATCATGTCGCCACGAGGGAAGATGTTTGATCAGAAGATGGCGAAGGATTTGGCCAAGAAATATGATCACGTGGTGCTTATCTCAGGACGCTACGAGGGGATTGATTATCGAGTGAACAAAGCACTTAAGGTGCAGGAGGTGAGTGTGGGGGAGTATGTTCTCACTGGAGGCGAGCTTCCGGCCCTCACGATCATTGATGCAGTTGCCCGACAAGTGCCTGGAGTACTTGGTACGTTTGAATCACTTGAAGACGACCGATCTGATGGAGGTCCTGCCTCAGCTGAGTTTTATACGCGGCCCGCAGAAATTACGTATAAGAAAAAGAAGCTAGCTGTACCTCCTGTATTCCTCGGGGGTAATCATGCTGAGATTGTTAAATACAGAGCTGAAAAGAAATAAGAATAAAAGAACGCCCCGGATAATGTCCAGGGCGTTTTCTTAGTGTTTCTGGATAATGATCCCAGCGCCAAATTTCTTTGGATCCCTGAGATCTGTGCCAACAGTGGCACTTGGCTCGTTGTTTGCTCCATGGAACGTTCGAAGAACTTTTCCGGTCCATTGGGTACCAACAAAATTTTCGACTGTGACTGTGTCACCTATACCAACATCTGCAAATTCAGGGTCCTTGTCGATGCCGTATTTCATCCTAACCTCCTATAGGATTGTTTATACTGTGGTCTGATTGCTACGGTATCACGCAGTAGGCCGCATTGCAATATACTCCAAAGCCTGTATAATAGCGCCCACTAACGCATTTTCTATTCGAGTGAGTCACGGTTGCGACAAGAATAGCGGAGGTTCGGACAATTACACGGGTGGGAGTCTGTGGTCCAAAAAAAACAACACTTTTCATTAGAAAACCAAGGAACGAAGTGACTATGGTTCTCTTATGCGGAGTATATAAAAACAAGGTATGTAATGACTATGTTTTTAATACGATAGAGTGATGCAATTAGTAATCGTGCAAAAATAAATACGGCTAACAATAAGCGCTTTTGAGCGTCCATTTATTGTTGTTATTTATTGGAGTACATAAATTTTCGTACACATATATATGTATACTAATCCAAAAGCTGACGAGTACACTTCAGTTGGTGCAATGCCACAGAAGCGATTCAAACTTGCCAAAGATCCTTTGGTGGAGTTGCCGGACTTGATCCAGCCACAGCGTGATTCTTTCACGTGGTTTATTGAGGAAGGTTTGAAGGGAATTTTCAAAGAATTTTCTCCTATTACTGACTACTCAGAAAAGAAGTTTGAGTTACAGTTCAAGAAGTACGAACTTGGAAACCCTAAGTGCACACCAGCGCACGCTAAGGCAAACAAGCTTACCTACGACGCGCCATTACGAGCAACTGTTGTGCTTAAGAACAAGACTTTTGATTCTGCAAAGGATCAGGAGATCTTCTTGGCTGACATCCCAGTAATGACTGATCACGGTACATTCATCATCAACGGTGTTGAACGTGTAGTTGTACCTCAGCTTGCACGAAGTTACGGTATCTTCTTTACCTCGCAAGAGCTTAAGGGGAAGACATACTTCGGAGCGAAGCTTATCCCAGCACGAGGTGCATGGATTGAGATTGAGTCTGAAGCTGATGGAATCATCTACATTAAGATCGACCGAAAGAAGAAGGTTCCTGTAACCTCGCTTCTTCGTGTACTTGGACTTGAAAAGGAAGAAGACATGATCAAGCTCTTCAGCGACGTTGAACGTGGTGAAGAGTACATCAAGGCAACACTTGAAAAGGACCCAGCAAAAACTACTGACGACGCCTACATCGAAATCTACAAGCGTCTTCGTGACGGTGACCTAGCGACTGTAGACAACGCAAAGGAATTTGTGAACTCTATTTTTGCACCTGAACGATACGACCTTTCAGAAATCGGACGTCATCACTTTAACCAGCGATTTGACCGACCTATTGATAAGAAAGCTACTGACCAGCGAACAATCAATCTTGAAGACTTCCGATTGATCCTTGGTAACATTATGCGACTGAACCATACACCGGGCGCTGTACCTGATGATATCGACCACCTCGGATTCCGACGTGTGCGATACTTTGGTGAAATGGCTATCCAGCGAGTACGAGTTGGTATGACTCGTATGAAGCGAAACATTCAGGATCGAATGTCGACTATTGAAGCAGAAACCTCACTCCCAATGCAGATTCTAAACCCGCGTCCGTTGCAAGCCGCGATTAAGGAATTCTTTACAACAAACCAGCTTTCACAGTTCATGCCACAGCAAAACGTGCTTGGAGAACTTGAAGGACTACGTACACTTTCAGCGCTTGGTCCTGGTGGACTAACGCGGGAACGTGCAGGGTTTGAAGTACGTGACGTTCACACATCACACTACGGGCGACTTTGTCCAATCCATACTCCAGAGGGACCAAATATTGGTTTGATTCTTCGTCTGGCAATGTACGCTCGGGTAAACCGATTCGGTATTATCGAAACACCATACGTTAAGGTAGAAAAAGGTGTACTTACTGGAGAGATCGTATACTTCAACGCGCACGAAGAAGAGCAGTACAACATTGCGCATGCTGCGGTTGTAGTAAGCGACAAGGGGAAGATCGAACCTGACTTCTGTGAGGTTCGACGAATGGGTGAGCCGCGACTTGTTTCAAAGAAAGACGTTGACTACATGGACATCGCGACAAACCAGGCGTTCTCAGTAGCGACATCAATGATTCCGTTTTTGAACCATGATGATGCGAACCGTACACTTATGGGATCGAACATGCAGAAGCAGGCGACACCTTGTGTGATCCCTGAGGCACCGATTGTAGGAACTGGAATTGAAGGACTCGCAGCACGTGATACAGGACGAGTACTTGTATCCAGGGATGCTGGTGAGGTTATTGAATGTGATGCACGACATATCGTGATCAAGAAAAAGGACGGTAAGAAAGACGACTACGCACTTACAACTATCCAACGAACAAACGACTTCTCAGCGTTCTACCACCGACCAACAGTGACTGTTGGAGACAAAGTACAACGAGGTGATTTGCTTGCGGATACAACATCAACTGACCATGGTCAGATGGCTGTAGGGCAAAATGCACTTGTGGCATTCATGTCATGGAACGGAGCAAACTACGAGGATGCGATTATTATTTCAGAACGTCTGGTTAAGAAGAGCAAGTTCGCTTCTATCCACCTGGATGAGCTTGATGTGTCTGTACGAGATACTAAGCTAGGGCCTGAAGTTACTACTCCAGATATCCCTAACGTTTCAGAGATGAAGCTCCGAAACCTTGATGAGAACGGAATTATCCGTGTTGGTGCTGAAGTGCGCCCTGGAGACATTCTTGTAGGAAAGGTAACACCTAAGGGTGAAGCACAACTTACTCCTGAAGAGCGACTACTACGATCTATCTTTGGTGAAAAAGCTAAGGATGTTAAAGATACCTCACTACGACTTGAGGCTGGAAAGCGAGGGCGCGTAATCGGTGTGAAGATCTTCTCACGAGAAAATGGTGATAACCTCGAAAGTGGGGTTATTAAGAAGATTCTTATTACTGTGGCTCAGGTACGAAACGTATCTGTGGGAGATAAGCTTGCAGG
>JBLHQB010000002.1:0-52749 GCA_047624725.1 Patiriisocius sp.
ACAGCTGAACTCACAAATGGTGTTCACACTCTTCAGATGCAAGTGAAGGCTGATGGTGATGTACGTACCGAGTCAGTGACATTTACCGTTGCTAATCAACCAGAACCAACACCAACACCAACACCAACACCAGAACCAACACCAACACCAACACCAGAACCAACACCAACACCAACACCAACACCAGAACCAACACCAGAACCAACACCAACACCAACACCAACACCAGAACCAACACCAGAACCAACACCAGAACCTGGTGATTCGGATGTTGTGTACTCCTATGGTTCATTTACTGCTGATGGCGGATACGGAGGGGGAATTACTTCGCCCCACACATCAGATATGGAACTAGAATCTGGGACACTTAGCTTCGAATTTAAGACAACAGACACTGATGAAAAGCAGTTCCTTATTGCTAAAGACAATTCTGTTGGAAAGCCTGACGGTCATATGGTTGTAATTAAAGTGTATGATGGTAATTTAGAAGTTATTTCACGCAATGGCGACGCTTGGCAGAATGGGACAAAAGCAATTGATGCTAATACTTGGTATGAAGTAGTGGTAACCTTTGATGAAGATACAGTAACTGCGAAGCTCAATGGTTATAAATTCTTTGAGACTAAATGGGACTTCCCTGGCTCAATGGAGAAGAATACATCTCCAATTACCATTGGGCATCACTGGTGGCTTGATGGGACGGTACTCACCCCTGAGCCTGCTATTCAAGGGACAATTAAAAATGTAGAATTAAGACGGTAAAAGTTAGATTATAAAGCAACACAAAGACCGGCTCACGTCGGTTTTTGTGTTGCTCAGTGGACGTATTTATGTTATTTTACGCATGTTATTAGGTAATTCTGAAATATAACAATGTCAGAAGAAAATATGCCAGCAATCGAAGTAAGTGAGCGTAACAGCTATGAACTTGCTTTCCACGTACTTCCAACGGTTGCTGAAGGGGAAGTGGCCGGTGTTTTTGAGGCAATCAAAACACTTATTACTACAAACGGAGGTGAACTCGTTAGCGAGGAAGCTCCAGACCGATTCGATCTTGCATACGAGGTGATCAAACACATCGATGGAAAGAATCGGAAATTTACGAGTGCATACTTCGGTTGGGTACGGTTCATCAATGAACCTGAGTCTATCGAAGCTATTATGGAAGTAATGGATGCTGATTCAGCACTCTTGCGACACCTACTTATTAAATTAAGTAAGGTTGAAGCAGCTGAACCATTCATGCTCCACGAAGCACTTGAATCTCACAAAATGGTTTCTACTGTTGATGAAGCTCCTAAGAAGGAAGCTCCAAAAACTGAAGCTGTAAAGGAAGAAGTTAAAGCTGAAGAAGCTCCTGTTGCTGAAGTGAAAGAAGAGACTTCAACAGAGGAGAAAACAGCGTAATCTTTTATCTAGCGTAATCAAAATTCTATGTTCCTGAACAAAGCAATGATCTACGGAAATCTCACACGAGATCCTGAAATGAAAGCACTTCCAAGCGGTATGAACGTTACGGCGTTCTCACTTGCGACTAATCGTCGATACAAGGACCGTGATGGTAATTACCAAGACGCAGCTGACTATCACAACATTGTGGTATTTGGTCGCCAGGCTGAAACAAGTTCGCAATACCTTAAGAAGGGGGCAAGCGCATATGTTGAAGGACGTATTCAAACACGTTCTTGGGAAAAAGATGGTGTGAAGCAATACCGAACAGAGATCGTTGCTGAACGGGTTCAATTTGGACCTAAAGGAGCAGGAGGAGAGGAAGGGGCACCAAGTGGAGCTCCTGCGGCAGCAGCAACGCCAAGTGCGGCAGCTGATGCTGTTGCGCCTGCTGCGCCTGATTATCCAGAGGAAGACATTAACCCAGAAGACATCCCATTTTAAAGAATTGAATAAAATCACTTACCTTGCTTCGTTGTACTGCATAAAATTTTGTTCACCGTACCGACGTACGACTCACAATATTCTATTTGCACGCCTCGCAGGGCAAGCAATTTAATCCAATTCTCATTATCTGGAGATGGACAAAGGAAATAGAAGTTACAACTGAAATTTGAAATTGAAATTTATTAGCTAACTACACTACTATGACAGAGGATGAATGAAGAAAGGAGCGAAAGCGACTATTCTGAATTTAGTTTTAAGTACAAATGTACTTGGAACACGTCTCTCGGTGGTAAGTTATAAAATATAACCAATCATGACTGAAGAAAAAGTAATGAAGCAATCTCCAAACCCAAACCATGTTGACTACAAAGACATCATGCGTTTGAAGGGGAACATCAACCCACACGCACGTATGTACAACCGACGACGTACTGGGTTGTCTGCAAAGGGACAGCGAAACTTCGCGCGAGCTATCAAGCGAGCACGATTTATGGCATTAGTGCCTTACGTATCTGAATAGATATCTATGTTTGAACACAAAAAACCGACAAGTATGACTTGTCGGTTTTTTGTTTGCACGTATACTAAAAATGGAATAGAAAATAGGGAAGATTAAAATGTTCTGCATTAAAAGATTGTTAAACAAAATTTTTCCAAGTAGGGAAGAATATATCCGTGATCTACCGAGAAGGGTCAAAGAAGCTAATCAGTTGAGAGGAAGGTACATAGCTGCCCACGTAGGCGGTGGAAGTAGAAGTGTTTTAATTTCTCAAGGGAAAATGCATGATACTGAAAAAATGAATTTGCTGTATGGCACACAGGCACCACGGCACAGATGGTAATAAAAGGGCTAGCATTTCTGCTAGCCCTTTTCTATTTTAGACCTACGCCTTACTTACTCGTTCTGAGTACTGACCAGACTCGGTATTAATTGCGATCACGTCACCTTGGTTAATGAACATGGGTGCGAATACGACGTATCCGGTTTCCAGTGTTACTTCTTTTTTAGCGTCGCTGCTACTGTTGCCTTTAACTGCGTCCATTGCTTCAGTTACTTTTAGCTCCACCTTGATAGGGGTACTGACGCTCATGATGTCGTCGTTGAATACGATTGCTTCAACGATACTGTTTTCTACTACGTAGTTACCGAGTGCTCCTACGACTTCTTCGCCGAAGCTAAATCGGTCACCAGGGTTGGTAGGAGGGCAGAAGAAGTACTCTCCTTTGTTTGAGTACAGAAACTTTACATCTCTCTTTTCAATGTATGCCTCTTCAAGCACATCAGCTTGGTGGAATGTGCGGTCGACTACGCCACCAGTACGGAGGTTCTTCATCTTCACTGCGTTACTGGCTTTCTGTCGATCTTTCTTAGAGATGCTTGAGGTGAGTACAAGAAAGGGATCGTTGTCCATGATCACGGTTCGCTTTGGGAGTATTTGGTTGTATTCAACTTTAGCCATACTGAGTATATTACATTAGACCAAAAGTATAGTATAAACATAGTTTTGTGGCAATTCTTCTGGATTGCCGCGGCTGACACCTCGTAAGGACGGAAGGGTGGAGGTTTTGTCCTATTACAAGGTCGGTCCTTGTAATTATGTATTGAACTTGTAGGAGGTGGTGATTCTGTGCCAGGAGTCTCCTGGCTCACTGTTGTGTGAAGGGTAACCCTTACACAATAATGTATTGAACCTTATACTTTGGATACTGCAACTACTTAGAATTCTGCTGAGTGTTAGTATGTATGTACATGTTAGGTTTTACTACTACTGAAAATGCGAAGGAGTTGTCTGACGAGGAGATTTTACAGCGCTCGCAAAAGGAGCCTTGGATTTATGCGGTGTTGCTTGATCGGTATCAGGCGGCTTTTATGCGTAAGGCGCAGAGTATTGTGCGTAATGAGCTTGATGCTGAGGAGGTGGTGCAGGATGCTTTTACGAAGATTTATATGAATGCGGATAAATTTGAGCCGCAAGAGGGGGCGAAGTTTAGTTCGTGGGCGTATCGCATTTTGATGAACACGGCGTTTACGAGGTATCAGAAGAAGGTGAAGGAGGGACAGCGGTTTGTGAATATTGATCCTGAGTATGAGCATATGGTTGGCGATGGTATTGCGCATGCGGCACTGCATGAACGTGAGGATGCGATTGAGCGAGTACTCGGGCGTATGCCAGGACACTTTGTGTATGTGTTGCGTTTGCATTATCTTGAGCGTTGGCCGCATCAGGCTATTGCGCAGGAGACAGGTGAGACGGTAGGGACAGTGAAGGCGAGGATTCATCGTGCGAAGGCTGCGTTTCGTAAGGAGGTGGGGGATGATGAGACTGTTACGCTGCTCTCTGACTAATTTACCCGTAACCTTTTTAAGGTGTGCTAAGTATTAATAAGTGCTCTACAACGACGGAAGAGAAGTGTGGGTTGTACAGAATATATTTATGAAAATGAAAACAAGCTATAACCAGATACAAAAGCGTATTATGCGACGAGTATACTATGCTTTTGGGGTGCGTCTTGCGACACATAGTATTACGTTGCATATGGTGGTGCTCGCTGTGGCTGCGTATGTACTGACACAGTTGGTGCACGTTGCTTCGGTGTTGGAGAACGTGGCGAGTGTGCAGATGGGGGAGCTGGCCGGGTATTTGCAGCAGACTCTGACTCAGGCTGATGTTACGACATTGGCGGTGATTGGGATCGCGACCTTTACAGCACTCTCGCTTCCATTGCGACTGCCAAACTATCAGAAGATGCAGACGATTTAGTTGGACGAACATGTTCGCGAAAACATAGTAACAAGGACCGTGGGGACACGGTTCTTTTTGTGTGTGGTGACGCATGCTGGATTGCCGCGCTTGGTCTTCTTACAGAAGCTGTTCAGGTTGTCGCTATTGGCATAGCTGGCAACCTCTTGCGAAAGTGTGCAAACACTTTCTCCGCAAAGACGGGTGGGGGGTAAAGAAAAAAACACCCATGGGGTGTTTTTTCTTTTGTCGTGATACTTACTTTGTATCTTCTTTCATACTCTTTCGAATATTCTTCAACAACTCGTTGGTTAGC
This sequence comes from Patiriisocius sp., assembly GCA_047624725.1. Classification (GTDB taxonomy): domain Bacteria; phylum Patescibacteriota; class Minisyncoccia; order Phycocordibacterales; family UBA918; genus OLB19. The sequence goes on from JBLHQB010000002.1 coordinate 4,954, forward strand.
TTCTTGTCTGCTTTAAGAGTCTTTCTTGCTGCGTCGTATCCGCGGCCGAGTTTGATGATTGTTGACTCATCTCCGCCTGGTGGAGTGTAGCTGTATGATGCTCCTGCTTTGGCTACCATGCCGTACTTTTCTCCGAGTGCGAGGAGTTCTCCTTCTCGTGAGATTCCTTCTCCGTAGATGAGGTCGAATTCGGTTGTTCTAAACGGTGCGGCCACCTTGTTCTTTACTACCTTTACGCGGTGACGTCCTCCTACTACTTCGTCACCTTTCTTGATCTGCGCGATACGTCGGATGTCCATACGTACTGAAGTATAGAACTTAAGTGCCTTTCCTCCTGGGGTTGTTTCGGGGTTGCCGAACATTACACCGATCTGCATACGGATCTGGTTAATGAAGATTACGGACGTCTTTCCTTTGGCTACGATCGCAGTGAGCTTTCGTAGAGCTTGACTCATCAATCGTGCTTGCTTTCCTACATGGTGTGCTCCCATTTCTCCTTCAATTTCGTCTTTAGGAGTTAGCGCAGCAACGGAGTCGATTACGATTACGTCAATTTTCCCGCTTCGTACAAGAGATTCTACGATCTCAAGAGCTTGTTCTCCTGTGTCAGGTTGCGAGATGAGGAGTTCATCGAGCTTTACACCGATGTTTTTTGCGTACTCTGGGTCCATTGCATGCTCTGCATCGATAAAGGCACAGATCCCACCTTCTTTTTGTGCTTCGGCAATTGCGTGAAGCGATAGGGTAGTCTTTCCGGAAGATTCTGGTCCGTAGATCTCGATGATTCGTCCTCGGGGGATACCACCGATACCTAGAGCGTCATCTAGGCCGATTGATCCTGTTGAAATCGCGTCGATGTCTACATGTTTGGTTTCATCAAGTGTCATGATGACCTCGTCACCAAACTTAGTCTTAAGACTTCGGAGAGTTTCTGAGATGTCTTTAGAATGCTTCGTTTCTTCTTTCGTAGCTGCCTTGGGTGTAGCTGTAGTTTCTTCAACTTCCTCTTTCTCGACTTTCTTTGGTGCTGCTTTAGCTGCTTTTTTAATTGCCATATATTTTCTAGTTAGTGACTAAAGTCTATCATGAGGTGAACGATCGTACACCACGTAAGGTGTGGAGATCTATTTTGCTTTCTCTGGGGCATATACAAACTCTTGTGTATATGAACTCGAGCTACCGTAGCGGTCGTGGGCCTGCAGTGTTGCTACAGTGTATCCGTTTTCAAGCACAAGCGTTTCGTTAAAGTACCCACTTTTGTCGGTGTAGATTTGTCGTCCGTTGAGGGTCATGCGCACGATGTTTTGTGCGTTGCCTTCAAGGATGACTTGCCGTGAGCTTTGCAAGGTCTCGGGCTGGTTGATGAAGGCCACTTCGGGACCGGCCAAGATAAATCGTGCTTGAAACAGTGCGTATCCTACAAACAAACTGGCTAGGGCGGCAAGAAAAAGGTAGTAGAGTATGCCGCGAAAGGTGATTGTTTGAGAGATAATAGGGGACATGGCTATGTGTATTGTGAATCATTCTCCTCAGGTTCGTCACCAGCTCCCATATCAGAGATAAGAATCTCTCGAGCCTTTGATCCGTCCTGCGGGCCAATGACACCTTTATCTTCTAGGATGTCCATCAGGCGTGCTGCTCGGGAGTATCCTACTCGTAGTTTTCGTTGGAGGTATGAGGTTGATGCTTTTCCTGCGTCGATTACTGCCTGACGAGCGTCATCGTAGAGGTCGTCAGTATCCTCATCATCAGCCATAGAGCTAAAGAACGCGTCAGGGTTACTCCCTTCACTGTCGCCATCAAGGTCGATTGAATCGAGCTCTTGCGCGCTATCTTGGTTGGTTAGGTAATCTACGACGTTCTTAAGCTCTTCTTCTGAGATGTATGCGGATTGTAGCCGTACTGGCTTTGAGAGTTCTCCCGAGAGGAAGAGGGTATCTCCAGCTCCCAGTAGCTTCTCTGCACCTACCTGGTCAAGAATGGTTCGTGAGTCGATCTGTGAGGCCACCTGTAGCGCGATTCGACTTGGGATGTTGGCCTTGATTGTCCCGGTAATTACGTTTACTGATGGTCGCTGTGTTGCGAGGAGTAAGTGAATACCTACGGCTCGACTCATTTGAGCTAAGCGTACAATCGCTGCTTCAAGTTCTCGTGGGTAGGCCTGCATAAGGTCAGCAAGCTCATCCATAACAATAACGATGTAGGGAAGTGGTTCTGGGAGTTCGTCTTTCTGGTCTTCTGGCTCTCCGTCTTCAACGAACTTTGCTTTTGCTGGCTTGTAGACGTTTTCGTGGTATGAGCCTAAGTCCCGTACTTTTTTGGATTGCAGGATGTCGTACCGCCGCTCCATTTCCTTGATTGCCCATTTTAGGGACAGGATGGACTTCTTTGCGTCGGTAATAACAGGGGTCAGGAGGTGTGGGATTCCATCGTAGAGGGTTAATTCTACTCGCTTTGGATCAACCATGATGAATCGTAGTTGCTCGGGTGAGTTCCTATATAGGAGTGAAGTGACAATTGCATGGATGGTTACTGACTTTCCAGACCCAGTAGTACCTGCGATAAGACCGTGAGGCATTTTTGCTACGTCAGCAAAGTGTGCCTTTCCTGTGATGTCTCGTCCGAGCGCTACCTGTAGTGGCTTTGGTGAATCGGTGTACTCGGGAGAGGTGAGGAGCGACGCAAGACCGATCATTGCTTTTTGTGTGTTTGGTACCTCGATACCTACTAATGACTTCCCGGGGATTGGTGCTTCGATTCGAAGAGGGGATGCGGCTAGCGCGAGTTCGAGGTTGTTTTGTAGTCCGACGATTTTTGAGATTCGCACGCCTTCAGCTGGTTTTAGTGCGTATCGGGTTACTGAGGGTCCGATAGATACTTCATCCATCTCTACATCGATCTTGAAGTTCTTGAGTGTTCGTTTGATGATGTTAGCGTTAGCCTTCACATCACCTACTTTGGCCTTCCCTTTGTCTTTTTGTAGGAGTGATAGGGGAGGAGGTGCATAGGTCCCGGTGAAGTTTGAAACGGTGAAATCGGCATCTTTGGTGAGTCCGAGTCGTTCGGTCACGGTCTTTGATTTCTTCACTGGTTTTTCCTCAGCTTCTTCTGGCTCTTCTTCAATTTCCTCGGGTCCTGCATCTTCGGGGATCTCGAGTTGTGCGATGTCTGCGTCGTTCTCAAGAACCTCTTTCTCCTTTTTCTTAAGGAAGCCTGGCATCTGGAGACCTGTATTGAAGGTAAGGAAGATACCTACTAATAGTATTGCACCAATGACGAATCCTGCTGCGACACCTCCCATGAGGTAATACAGTGGTGCTTCAATCAGCCATCCCGCGATACCCCCTGCTCCTTCTTTGGAGAGCGTCAGGAATCCGAGTGTCGTAAAGAACAGGAGTGCAATACCGATGATCTTAGAGGTGCTCACTTCTTCGTCTTCTTTAGGATTGAGTAGTGCATATACATAGAACCCACACACAAAAGGTGCGAGATACGCGCCGCCTCCAAAGAGGTAGTTAAGTGCTGCGCGAGCCCATTCTCCAACCATGCCAGCGAAGTCGAATAATGAGAGGGTAAAGAATATCCCTAATACTACAAATCCAACCGCGCCAATTGCTTGCTTAGCTTGCGGAGAAAGGTCGTCGAAGAAGGGACGTCGCTCTGCCTTTTTAGGTTTTTTCTTGCTCTTAGCCATCAAATGAAGAAAGGAACGGCAGTGACTATTCTGAATTTAATTCCCAATTTCACACGCTGCATACAGGATTTGTGTCGTTCTGCAATTAAGAGGTCCTGCACAGAGGCATAACGCTATCTTAATATAGGTGAAATTGCTGGAAAACAGGGTCACTCCATTCACAATATTATGAATAAATAATACCTACATTCTACCATAATGACCTTAGGGACATCCCTTGAATAATCGAGGTTTATAGGCGTATTTGGGACATTGCAAGTCTTATAGAAAGGTGTATAGTACATAGAGATTGTCCTAAAGAAACATTAGAAGCTATCAAGGACACCACTATGAATACAAAGGACACAACTATAAACGACAACAACTTCAAGAAGCTTGTCCATAATGAAGAGTATTACCGCAACATATTCAAAAAGACAGAGAAAGTAATCTCTGTTGTCTTTTACATACTCAATAACATTGACGCTAATAAAAAGTCAGAGACACACATCAGCAACCTTGCAGGTAAGAGCCATTTTGCCCATGAGAATGCATTGCGGTCTTTAGAGGTAAAAATGTCTAACTCAAAAGAGGTGCTTGAGCAGTTTGCACAGGCACTGATAGCGCTTGATAGTACGCTTCGGGTTACCTCGGCGAGCGGGGTGATTACCAATGATGTGCTGTATGTGGTTACCAATGAGATTGATACGGTCCTGCGAGGATTGAGTAAGTACATAGCTCCAGACGTAGGGATAGAATCATCATTTATGATGTCTGCCCCAGGCCCAAGTGCAGCAGCTTCATCATCGGCAACTCCTGCTCGACAAGTTGTCCGGAAGACACCAGTGAAGAGTGCTGAAGGTCAGAATGTGCCGACTACGACAATGGATCGACGTACTCGTATTCAGACAATTCTTGAAGCAAAGGGGGAGGCAACAATTAAAGACATTTCAGAGATTATAACGGACTGTAGTGAAAAGACACTACAACGTGAGTTAAACGCCATGATTGAAGACATGATCGTTAAGAGACAGGGGGAACGACGGTGGTCAAAATATTCTATTGCTTAGTAGACTATTGGGAGCTGTGATTAGGTTACTGTGTCTTATATAAAGACTGTCTCTGATTATCTGTTATAGGACAAGTGATACTCGTAGGGGATATGTACGTTGTGGCTCTGGGGCGGTATATATTTGTATGGCGCTGTAATGTTTGCATTTCTCGTAATATATGGTCTAATAGTGTCTTGTGTGTAAGAAAGCGGTGTGTGAGTCGTCATATATCGTAACCGCACAAGGGGTTAAAATGCGATGAAGTGCATTGACTTTAGGGTTGATACCACGTATTCTCTTGTGCAATTCATTATATATAGGTATTGCTATCCACAAAGCTAACGCGCGTGGGTCTGTACCAACGGTATACTAATGAGTGTCACTTCGGCACGCTTTTTATTAAGCGAGTTAGGGTGGAGGTATTAGTTCATTGATAACTTCCTTTTGAATAGGGAACTACATATATATAGTCACGCGCACTACACTGCGCGGTATAAATGCGTGTACTACCGCATTACTTATTCAGTCACGGTTGCCACAAGATAGACATGCAGTCCTCACTTACAGCTAGCCTACTTATATACGTATAAGTAGGATAGTGATATGAGCAAATGTTTCATTATTAAGAAGCATTTGTGAATATGAATTAATTCATATTATAAGTATAGTCCCGCTAACGGGAATAACGTCAGCTTAATATACTGACAATTAACAAAACATTATGACTACAGTTGCAAATACATTTGCTTCAAAGCTAGCAGTAGCTTTCGTTGCAATCGCAATGATGTTCTCACTAGTTGCACCTGCACAGGCGCAAACTGCTGAAGAACTTCAAACACAGATTGATACGCTTATGGCGACAATCACAGCACTACAAGCACAGCTTGGAGTGGACGACTCTGCACCTGCTGCAATGTCAGCAGACGCATACGTATTTACACGATCACTTTCTGACGGTTCAGAAGGTGCTGACGTAACTGCGCTACAGACGTACCTTATTGGAGCTGGATTTTCAATCCCAGCTGGAGCTACTGGGTACTACGGTGCACAGACAACAGCTGCAGTTGCTGCATGGCAGGCTGCAAACGGTGTTGCACCAGCAGTTGGATTCTTTGGTCCTGTTTCACAGGCTAAGTACAACATGATGATGGCAACAATGGTTGAAGAGGAAGAAGAGGAAGCTGAAGAATCAGAAGAAGCTGAAGAATCAGAAGAATCTACAGACCTTGGAAACGATGAAGGTTCTATCGAATCAGTTGATGAAGTATCAGCTGACGAATCTACTCTAGATGAAGGTGAAAATGCAGGAGTACTTGCATTCGAACTAGAAATCGAAGGTGATGTAGAAATCAACCGAATGGACTTCTTTGCTGAAGAAACAGGAGGTGCTACAGATACTGATGCTGATGACTTCTTCGAAGGAGCGTCACTATGGGTTGACGGCGACAAAGTTGCTGACCTTGATGTTTCAGACTTCGATGATGATGACGCACCATACTCAAACAGTGCTATCACTGAAGATTACGATTACCGTTTACGATTCTCAGGTCTTGACCTAGTATTCGCAGACAGTGACGAACCAGAGTTTGAAATCGCATTTGAAGTTGTTACTTCTCTTGATTCAGACAGTGTAACTAACGGAGCATGGGATGTAGAGCTTGGAAGTATCCGATCTGTTGACGGTGAAGGATTCACTGATTCTCTAGATGCAGACGATACTATCGAAGAAACATTCTCATTTGACGATGAAGAATCTGCTGAACTTGATATCTCAGACACTTCTGACAATCCAGATGCTACAACGCTAAAGATTGAAGAAGATGACGACGAATCAGACGAATTCAACGTATTCATCTTCGAGATTGAAGAAGAAAACGGAGTTGACGTTGAGATCGAAGACATGCAGTTCCTTATCACTACAACAGGTTCAACAACTGAATCAGACGTAGTTGAAGAAGCTATCCTATACCAAGGTTCTACTGAACTCTCTTCTGAGTCAGTACCAAACGGAGGTGTAGTAGTATTCGAAAACCTAGGAATTGAACTTGACGCTGACGCTACTGAAGAGTTCACAATCGCTCTTATCTTTAAGGGTGAAGAAGATCACGGAAATAGTTCAGACGTTACAGTAACTTTCGTATCTATTGACGATGCTGAAGATGCTAACGGAAACGACGAGGGTGAAATGAGTATCACTGGTACTCCATCATCAGAAACACACGCACTACGAACTGTAGTACCTGATGTATCTGATACTTCATTCTCAGTTGACAAGGCTGAAGATGACCAATCTGGAACAATCTCATTCGAATTCACAATTGGTGCTGAAGACGATGACTTTGACTTCGCAGTTGCATCTAAGAGCGCAGTTGACGGACTAGTTGACGATATCCGATTCACAACTTCTGGAGCTAGTACTACACTTGGTGTAGCTGCTATCACTAAGGTTTCTGGAGATGCTACATCTACAGGTGCTGGATGGACTATCGCTGACGGTGAAGACGCTACATTCGTTATGGATGTAACATTCACTACAGTTTCATCTGCAGATGACGGTACATACCGTGTAACTGTTGAGACAGTTGGTGGAATCGAGATCGATGACACATCTGACGGAATGAGTATTTCTAACTAGTTCGCTAGGTAGATAACTCTTCAGGAAATTAACTTTTCTTGAAAGCAAAAAGCCTCCTTCGGGAGGCTTTTTGCGTACCTGCTGAAATATAATTATGCCCGCCTACACTGTAGGCGGGCATAATTGTTTGGTATACTAGATGCAATACAGAGGTATGAATTTGTTTAATAAAAGTTTCTATAGGTTCTTGTTCCGGTTTGTTGGAATTATTACGGTAACCTTAGTTTTGATTCTTTTGGTAAACATCTACGCATAGTAGGTAGTTCTTTAGTTATGATACGTATTACAGATCAATATTTTTGGAATGTGGTTTTCGGGCTCTTTTTTGTTGCGCTTGTCATCATGGGGAGTATCATCCTTGATACTGAGGCACATATGACATACGCCGACTTGGACCTGTTTGATATTGTGATTATTTCGTTGGCTTCGTTCCGGATGATACGATTGTTTGTGTTCGACACAATGACAAAGTTTTTTCGTGAGCAGTTTTATGATGCAAAAGTAACTAAGGCAGGGAAGGTGACCCTCTACAAGCCACTGACAGGCCCTCGGCGGACTATAGCGGACCTTATGGGGTGTCCATGGTGCTTTGGGGTATGGGCTTCAGCAATCATCATTTTCTTCTATCTTCTGACGCCAGCTGCATTCTTCCCGATATTAATTCTCGCAATCTCAGCAGTAGCAACATTCATGCAGAACGTGTCACGACTTGTTTCAGCGAAGGCTGATGTGGTTTCATAAGGTAGGAAAACCGCTCCGTACTGTAAGGGGCGATTTTCTGTTTTGTAGATAGAATATTTCCCCGACAGGCCTTGCCTGTCGTTTTATGTGCAAAGCATATCTTCCTTATTTTTTCTTCATGGTCCGTATTGTATTCTGACCCCGACAGGCAAGGCCTGTCGGGATTGGCTTAGGGGTGTTGTGTTTTGGATTTGGGTAGGTAGAATACAGGCAGACTGATTTTTTAAATATAATCTTTTCAAGAGGAGAAAAGCACATGAACCAACGACTAATGATCGGGATTGCTGATCAGTGGGGCGTGGCAAATTCAATGACTGCGTTTCGTTGTTTGGCACCGTTACCAATTATGGTACTGGTCTTTTTTGGTCAGTATCAGCATGCGGCATATTTTGCATTTTTTGCAGCACTTACTGATTTCGAAGGGCAGTATGCACGACTCACAGGGACCCCTACTGAGCTCGGACGTGTATTTGATCCATTGGCAGATAAGATCTTCACCGATATATTGTTGATTGTGCTGACGTTTGCAACGTTCAACGTCGGAATTCTGGTGTTGGCTTTGCTTGCGATTATGTATGACATCGATAATACGTCGCGAAGGATTACAGAAATTCTCGCGGCATGTGAAAACAAAGCACGCATTAGAGATGATACGCCTGCAACGATGGTTTCAAAATGGAAAACAGGGGTACTCTTTACTGTTGTGATTGGGGCACTTGCTGCTGAACATTGGGAAGGGCTTCTTGTATGGGTAGATCCTTTGGTCTTTGTTGGTATTGTTCTAGTGGCAGTATCTTGGGGTAATAACCGCAAGAAAACTATTGGATCGTTCTTTGCAAACCGATCGTTCTGAAAAATTAAAAAGCCTACAAATGTGGGCTTTTTTTAAATGAAGAAAGGAGCGAAAGTGACTATTCTGAATTTGCCCTAATTTTTAAGAAGACTTCAGTCGACTATAAAAATGGAAATACCCTTGGGGTGCTGTCCCAATTTCGTCCTCTTCTTACAGAAGCCGTGTAGGTTGTCGCTCTTGAGATCTGGCAACCTCTTGCGAAACTTACGCTCCTCACCTAGGCGAAATTGCTGGACCCTTGTCTTTTTTATGAAAACTGGTACAGTTGCGGGCAACAGGCTCATGACAGCTGGTTGTGTATCGGAATGGGTATACAGTAACGAAACAATTGTTTCACCGGTCGAGGTCAATCTCAATTTTTTGATATTGGAAAGGTCGTAGCCTAGTAGAAGTTTTTCTTCTCTGGGCCTGTTTTATTAAGACCGTAATCCATATTTTAAATGGCAATTACAAAAGAAAAGAAGCAAACAATTCTTGCAAAACTTGAGGGTATCAAGAACAGTTCAGAATCCATCGTTTTCGTAAACTTTAAGGGTATGGAAGGTAACAATGTTACTGGCATGCGTGCAAAGCTTCGAGCGGAAGGTGTTGGATACTTTGTTGCTAAGAAGACATTGATCGCGCGAGCGTTTGATGGAACATTCGAAGGTGACATGCCTGAGCTTGAGGGGGAAATTGCTCTAGCGTTTTCAGCTGATGCTATCGCACCAGCACAAAACATTAAGGAATTTACTACAGAATACAAAGAGAATCTTGCTATCGCAGGAGGTATCTTCCAGGGAGTATACAAGAACAAAGAAGAGATGACTGAAATCGCATCTATCCCTGCACTTCCAGTGCTACGAGGTATGTTCGTTAACGTTATCAATTCACCGATCCAGGGACTAGTCCTAGGCTTAAACGCTATCGCAGAGAAAAAGTCATAATCGTGACAGCACCTAGTCTGCTTCGTTGAGCTGCGATAATGTATCGCTTACCGTACGTTGGTACGGCTCGCAATACATTTCTTGCTCGCCTCGCATACCAGGCACTCTCAAAATTATGAAGAACATACTATTAAATTTGAAAAATTATCATGACTGAGGAAACTAAAGTAGAGGCGGAAGCAGTAGTAGAGGAAGTAGCAGTAGAAGAAGTTGTTGCTGAGGCAGCAGCATCAGACGTAGACGAAACTGTTGAAGTACCAGAAGCTTTCAAGGCGCTTGTAGAGCAAGTTGAAACTATGACTGTACTTGAACTACACGAACTCGTTAAGGTTCTAGAAAAGCGATTCGGTGTATCAGCTTCAGCAGTTGCTGTAGCAGGTCCTGCTGGAGGAGCTGATGCTGGAGAAGAGCAGTCTGAATTCACTGTAATGCTAACTGAAGCAGGAGCTTCAAAGATCGCAGTGATCAAGGCGGTTAAGGAAGCATGTGGTCTTGGACTTAAGGAAGCTAAGGAGCTCGTAGATGGAGCACCAGCTGAAGTTAAGGCAGGTCTTAAGAAGGAAGACGCAGAAGAACTAAAAGCGAAGTTGGAAGAGGCTGGCGCAGGTGTTGAACTTAAATAGTCCAACTACTAAATACAGTAAAGGCACGAGCTCTAGGGTTCGTGCCTTTACTGTATCTGGTGACTAATGTATTTAAGTTCAACACCTGCGCCAGAGCCGGAGGCACGCTGGCCTAAGCCAGAGGGAGTGCCGAGACGGGCCCGCGAGTACTTAGTAGATTATGAACGTAGTGAAATAATATACTTAGTAACTTGTGGGGGAGCTGGAGCTGTGACGGTACGACTCTAATTTCACCACACAGAGAAAATAGTTAGTGACTTGTGCCTGTACAGACTTCGATTTTCTAGTGGTAAATTTATTATTTCTTTGCTATGTTTGATTCTGGGTATAGTACTCACAGAACTTACGAGTTCTTTAACATGAGGCCACGGCCTCATAGATAGGAGTTAGTCATGACCAAGGTCCTGCACGAAGGAACTACTATTCAGCAAAGCATCGCTTGGATAAGTTTTCATAATATTGTTCAGAGCAAGTTAATTAATGAAGATGATGAGAAGTTAAAGGTGTATGCCGATCTGTGCTGGAGGGAAGCTGTTGAGACTCGAGAGTCATTAATTTCCTCGAGTGAGAGATGTTTCCACAAAACAGTAACCTTTGGAGGAGAATGGGCGGTAGATATTTTGCCACTTGTACCAAAGGTTTTTCCTAAAACTCGCACAAGGTTACATGCATTTGTTGTTGATTCATGGTTGCACACACAAGACAAGGATCTTGAATCACGGCTTGCTCAAATACTCTATAATACACAACGAGATGAATATGATGCAGTGTCAGGAGTAATCCGAAAAACACTGGAATCTCGATTGGGAAATCCATCTTTAGATAAAAAACCAATCGAACGTTTTGTCCGCCTCATTGAGGCGTCGCAGAGTGAACGTGGGCAAGTGGACGAGATTGTGGCCGCTGCCGGTTGTGAAAACGTAATCGTTCGAACAGTCTTTAAGGCGATAGCCCGTTACGCGGATATGTCAGAAGTAGTGATCATGACAAAAACATTGACGTGATGTTTAAAATAAGACCCAGCCACCATGGCTGGGTCTTTTCTCTCCCCAAAACCACCCCACCCCATGCTACTCTAAACACAGGAGGTATGTCATGAGTAAACGACTCAAAACAAATGACAAGATCTATCCACCACGCGCCCTGGTCTTTGGATCTATTCTGATCCTGCTCTGCACCCTTGAGTACGTCTATGGGTACGACAACAAGCTTGGTGTAACGCAATCGTACCCAGGGTCCTCGGCGCTCCTTAGAGAGCTCGGTGAGATGACGCATCGAGAGGGAATCGCTCTAGGGATTACAGTACTCTATCTTTTAGAGTGATCATTGTATGGAAGGAAACACTATGTCCGACCGAAACAAGAAGCTCCGCTTCAAACGTCTGCAGCGGCGATACAAGATGCGACTGCAGAAAATCGTAAATGCTTTAAAACGAGCGAAGCAAAACGGTACATCACAATAGTGAAAAAGGTCATCCGCGTGATGGCCTTTTCTGTAAAAAGATACCCGTTGCTCTGCAGGTAATTGGTTAATTATAATGAGAGTGCTATATTTGATTGGACTGACAACTGACTTTATATGACACATGAAAATATAAACATGCCAAACACCCAACAAGAGAAGGCTCCTGCATCAGAAAAAATGCGTACACAGATGCTTGTAGAAAATCTTACTGAAGCTGGTAGTTTTGTTGAGATAGAGGCTGTTTTAGAGGCTGCTTTGTGGGACTCGGGAACAGAGGTTGGTAAGGCTGATATAACACGCAGTATTGAAGTGGTGAATCGAATAGAGGGTACTCAAAACCTGAAGACTTGTTTTGAAGCGACACAAACGCTTACTGAGGCGTACGGCCTTCGTTCGAATATGCAAAGACTGATTGCAGAACGAGGGATTGGTGCGGTTGATACATTTGATAATTTAGTACGATCTCTGGAGATTTTGATGACTGAAGTACAGCCACCTATTGCAGTTGTCTCATCAGATGGTCTGAACACTTTTAGCTTTGAAGAGCTGCTGACTGCTATTGAGGAACAGGTTAATATTGAGTATATTCCCTCAGCATTGGGTATTCGAGCTGCGTACCAACGTCTCAGGCAAGAGTCATAGGCTGTGATGTGCTCGTGCTGGGGTGTGTATAGGTCTCTTTGATCCACAATACATGTTGTGACATGAAGCCTGCGTCTGTCCAGATACCCAAACCATCCTCTATGCTATAGTATTGAATCATAAATAACTGATATGACTGCTGACCCACTAACAATACTGTTTGGAAGCCAAGCCCGAGTAAAACTCCTTCGGTTTTTCTTATTTAATCCATCAAAGGAATTTACCTTCGATGATATCTCTAAGCGAGCACGCTTAGTGCGTCGAACCGCACGAACTGAAATGACTGCGCTTGAAAAAGCGGGAGTAATTAAAAAGAAGCAAATCTATGTTCCCAAAGAGGAGGGGAGTGATGCAAAAGTTCGCGTGCAAGGGTATGCACTTGATAAGAGTTTCCCTGAGCTGCAGGCGTTGCAAACGTTCTTGTTTGAAACTGCGCCTATTAATGGAAAGACGGTACTGAAGCATCTGCGAAAAGTGGGAGTGTTGGACTTCGTGGTTGTGGCCGGAATTTTTGTCCGTGACTTTGAGCAACGACTGGATATCCTGCTTGCGATGAAAAAACTGACCAACGCTAAAATTGAAAATGCGATTCGCTCACTTGAGTCTGAACTCGGCGTAGAGATCCGCTTCGCTGCATTTAGTTCTGAAGACCTAGTGTACCGAGTGGGGATGTACGACAAGTTGACCCGCGACGTGTTTGATTACCCACATCAGATACTGGTAGACAAGATTGCAATCAAAGACGAATTGCCCCGAGGATAAAATATAGAAACCACCGCAATAGTATTGCGGTGGTTTTTTAGTAGGTGCTCTATATGTACCCGATATAAAACTTATTTAGTTTTTTTGTCTTTGGTCTGACAACCTCCTGTATAGAAGGGTAAAACCTGTTATGGACGCCCGCAGTAATAATATACGTTTCTTTACTTGTGTAACAGTAACGCTACAGGTAAAAAACAGCTATAAAAACAAAAGTTTTAGCGACTGTTTATCTCTGGAGATAATCGTATAGAGGGCTAATAATATGGGGGATTATTAATGTTCAGATTAGATGCTTGACTTTATTTTCGATTGCTATAGAATATCGCCTACGTGTTTAGGAATGACTGCTAAACGAGTCGGGAAGAGCAAGAAGATTCACTTGAATTTTCAACCTCATCTAATGATTCTTTTAGGTCACAGTCATTCTAAAGAAACTCGCGATCGTTGACATCGTGAATAACTACTGAGGTCGATCCATCTAGGATTGGACGGCCTCAGCTCAAAGTCCTACCATGGTCGACGCCTGGTAGGCAGGTTCGCATTGATTCCGTTACTCGTTATACAATGCGAACAAAAAGGTAGTTTGTTGGGTTAAGACAACAACGTTAGCTTAGCCGCTAACAGGGTCTTTTCGTCCCCAACAAACAATCATAGTTATGAGAAGTGCTGTATGGAATTGCAGTAACCTTGTAACGCACATACCGAGTTTCAAAAAGTTAGTATTTATTCTTTTTGAAACAAATTTTCCTCAGAGCGTAGATGCTCTGAGGGATACACTCAAATTAAATTGTACAGTGGTGTACAGCATTCCCTATGGGAATGAAGGGTGTATGGTGGATGCCTAGGCTTTACAGAGCGATGAAAGACGTGAAATGGCTGCGATAAGTTTCGACGAGGTGCCAATTAACCTTCGACTCGGAAATTTCTGAATGGGGAAACCCTACTACTCTTAGTAGTAACCTGCGTATGCAGGAGCGCACCCAGGGAAGTGAAACATCTCAGTACCTGGAGGAATAGAAAGCAATATATGGAACTTTCGTTCTGGATTACACTATTTTGAATTTATTCAAAATGCCATTGTATTCAGGACGAAGGTTCTTGCGATTCCCTTAGTAGCGGCGAGCGAAACGGGAACAGCCCAAACCATACGTATTTATATGTGTGGGGTTGTAGGGCGGAGTTTGCATTTAGTTGCAGAGAGTTACAAATTGTATAGATAGCAAAACAAGCTGGGAAGCTTGACCCTAGTGGGTAATAGTCCCGTATGCGAAATTTATACGACTCTCTTGATTCCGTTCCTGAGTAGTCCGAGACATGAATAGCTCGGATGAATCTGCGAGCACTAACTCGTAAGGCTAAATATTTGTAAAGACCGATAGTGAACTAGTACCGTGAGGGAAAGGTGAAAAGAACCCCGGAGAGGGGAGTGAAATAGATCTGAAACCATACATCTACAAGGAGTTGGAGACCTGCGGGTCGACAGCGTGCCTATTGAAGAATGAGCCGGCGAGTGTACCTTTATCCTTTGTCTAAGTGGTAACCCCACGGAGGCGCAGTGAAAGCGAGCGTGAATAGCGCGACTATAGGGTAGGGGTACGACCCGAAACGGGATGAGCTTGCCATGAGCAGGGTGAAGCGGAGGTAAAACTCCGTGGAGGCCCGAACCGGTTGACCGTACAAAATCATCGGATGACTTGTGGTAAGGAGTGAAAAGCTTATCGAATTCCGTAATAGCTGGTTCTCTCCGAAACAGCTTTTGGGTTGGCGTCGCGTGGTCCCTCTGGGGGTAGAGCACTGGAAAGAAAGAACAGGGTGAAAACTCGTCTTTCTTATCAAACTCCGAATACCAGCAGGTTATAGCGCGGCAGTTAGACTATGGGGGAGAAGCTCCATTGGTCGAAAGGGAAACAGCCCAGATCGTCAGTTAAGGTCCCTAAATATATACTCAGTGCCAAATAAGGAGGTGAGGATTCACCAACAGCCAGGAGGTTGGCTTAGAAGCAGCCATCCTTTAAAGATAGCGTAACAGCTCACTGGTCGAGAGTCCTTGCGCCGCAAATGAACGGGGCTCAAGTATATTACCGAAACTACGGATTCGCATCTTCTTCGGAAGGTGTGAGTGGTAGGAGAGCATTCCATTCTGCAATGAAGCCAAGGCGAGAGCCGCGGTGGAGCGTATGGAAGAGAGAATGCCGGCACAAGTAACCGCAAGACGGGTGAGAACCCCGTCCGCCGAAATACCAAGGTTTCCTGGGCTATGTTGATCAGCCCAGGGTTAGTCGGTCCTAAGCAGATCCCGAACGGGGGATGCGATGGATAGCAGGTTAATATTCCTGCACACAGATTTCGTTCCGATGGAGGGACGGAGTGTTGTACTTATAGCATCTTATTGGATTGGTGCTGGAGTGCTGAGGAGGTTAGATAGGCAAATCCGTCTAACAATACTCCGAGGTAAGTCTGAATGCAAAGCTACGGCTGAGCAAATATAGGGAGCACACTTCCGAGAAAAACTTCTAAGGTAGTACGCGATCTGTTCCGTACCCCAAACCGACACAGGTGGTAGAGTCGAGAAGACTAAGGCGAACGAGTGAGAGGTCCTTAAGGAACTCGGCAAAAAAGCGATCGTAACTTCGGGATAAGATCTGCCCACATACCTTCGGGTATCAGTGGGCCGCAGCGAAAGATTTCCTGGCGACTGTTTACCAAAAACACAGCTCCCTGCGAACACGTAAGTGGATGTATAGGGGGTGACGCCTGACCAATGCCGGAAGGTTAAATACGGGGGGTGAAATGAACTTCGGTTTGTTTTGCTGGACTGTATAAGCCCCGGTCAATGTCAGCGATAACTATAATCGTTCTAAGGTAGAGCGCGTTTCCACTTCGGTGGAAGTACGCTCTACGGACTGGAACGATTGTAGATGTAAACAGCCCGAGCCATAGTTACCTTGCGTCCTAGTAATAGGCGCATAGTCCAAACTAAACCAACAAGAGACCAAATGTTTAGCATCCGATCCTGAGCAATCAGAAGGATGAAGATAGAGTCCTGTTGTGCACGTATCAGTAAAGGCTGATACATAAAAGAAGGAAAAATAGAGCGTATTTCCTTGTCGGGTAAGTTCCGACGTGCACGAATGGCGTAACGACCGGGAAACTGTCTCAAGGACCTGCTCGGTGAAAATACAATCCCGGTAAAGATGCCGGGTACCTGCAGTTAGACGAAAAGACCCCAGGAGCTTTACTGTAGCTTCGTATTGGGGCTGTTGAATTTATGTGTAGCATAGTGGGGAGACTTTGAAGCGGGCTTTCGGGTACCGTGGAGTCACCAGTGAAATACCCATCTTAAATTTGGCAGTCTCTAACCTGGTAGGACAAACCTATTAGGGACAGTGCGTGGTAGGCAGTTTTAGTGGGGCGCTACCCTCCTAAAGAGTAACGGAGGGGTCTCAAGGTCAACTAGCCGCGAATGGAAACCGTGGCGATAGTGCAATGGCATAAGTTGGCTTGACTGTAAGGCGTAGATGCCGAGCAGATACGAAAGTAGAGCATAGTGAACCGATGGTCCGCTTTAGATGCGGCCGGAGATTACCCGATAAAAGTTACCCTGGGGATAACAGGCTAGTATTGCCCAAGCGTCCATAGCGACGGCAATGTTCGGCACCTCGATGTCGGCTCGACTTATCCTGGGGCTGGAGCAGGTCCCAAGGGTTTGGCTGTTCGCCAATTAAAAAGTCACGCGAGCTGGGTTTAGACCGTTTAGTTTCTGATATTATCGGAATTTAGACCGTCTAAGTCCACTCATAACGATACATAATCGAGTTTTTCAGTCTATGAAATAACGAAGGAACCAACCAAGATCACGGCGGTGCATGCTAGCAATAGTGTGTAACAAACTAACTTATATCGGTAGAACCCTACATCATTCACTAAAATGATCGGGCAATACCGAGGGAAGTTGCAAAACGCCCGTAGAGACTAGACGTTAGACTTCCAGCGAATCAAATCTCTCTGGAAGATGATATAGTCCGATCCTCCAAGTAATTGGAGATAACACAATGCGTGAGACAGGTTGGTCTCCTATCTACTGCAGGCGTCGATACTTGACGAGATTTGTCCCTAGTACGAGAGGACCGGGATGAACTAACCTCTGGTCTACCTGCTGTCACGCCAGTGGCACCGCAGGGTAGCTATGTTGGGAATGGATAACCGCTGAAAGCATCTAAGCGGGAAGCCAACTTGAAGATTAGGTATCATTAAGTCTCCTGAGAGATTATCAGGTTGATAGGCACTAGGTGGAAGCGCAGCAATGTGTGCAGCCGAGGTGTACTAATAAGACGTATTTCCCATGGGGAATGTTGTACAGCTACTGAACAATTTAATTTTGTGTAGCGGTATGTGTAAATAGTCAGTTATGGATCATCTTTGATTGTCCATAACAAAAATGAGTGTAGTTATTGACGAAATCAATTGAATATCGCGAAATGGTATTCAAACAGCATATAATCGTGTTGTTTGATCCACTTCGGGACGAGATACTTTTGTATCTTTCTAAGGTAACCCTTAGCGTCCCGACCATTTCGCGATATTCAAGACCTTTATTGAAGGTTTAATGTTGGTGCTTTGGCGGCGAGGGTCCACCCGTTCTCATTCCGAACACGGAAGTTAAGCTCACCAGCACCGATGGTACTACGAAAGTGGGAGAGTAGGTCGGCGCCAACATTAAGTTTTCAATACAAAAAATACCCAGACTTCGGTCTGGGTATTTTTTGTATTGACGCTACTAAAGTAGCGACGACCGTGGAGGAGAGTAGATCCTCCTTACAGGAGCTGTGCAGGTTGTCACGACTTCTTCGATACTTCAGAAATCGCTGGCACTATCGCTTTACTCCGCATAAAGAAAATATAATCACCACGTTCTTTATTTTCCTAAACCTCTTGCGAAGTGACGTTAGGTCACTTCTCACGCCAACATTAAGTTTTCAATACAAAAAGACACACCGCGAGGTGTGTCTTTTTTGTTATACTATATCTATGACAAAAAAGCAGTTGTATATTGTAATTGGGGTATTGGTGGCTTTGGTGCTGTTTGTGTTTTTTATGCCTGTGGAGGCTCCTTCTGAGCTCCAGGAAGGTGCACAGCAGTCTGCTGTGGATTCACTGACTGTAGAGGAAGAACAAGCTTTAGAAGCATCAGTTGCAAAGACTGTTGACGAACAAGAAGAAGAGCAGGTGGTGCTTGAGGGTATTTTCCTGAGTCTGACTGACGGTGCTGATGAACACGGTAAGGAATTTAAATACCTTCTACTTAATGATGGGTCTGAGATATTGCGCGTGGACTTACGTCCTCTCATCGGGTATAGCGACATCGATGTGTTGCAGAAGCTTGGTGTTGACCGGAGTGACAGGATTACGGTTACTGGTGTGATGAAAGACGGTGTGTTTAGTGCTCAGGAGATAGAGTAATAGTTTGGTACAATAGTGCTAATGAATATTACTCGGCGTTGGGCCTTTTACCGTCGGATACAGTATGGAACGGGATTTGGAATTTTCTGGATGCTGATTTTTACGTTTGTATACATGGGTGTTTTCCATGCTCCTGCAAGCTGTTATGACGGGCGGCAGAATGCGGATGAGCGGGGGGTTGATTGCGGGGGAGGGTGTACGCTTATTTGTGCGTTTGATGTAAAGCAGCCAACAGTACAGTGGTCGCGTAGTTTTAAGGTGACTGATGGGCAGTACAACGCGGTTGGGTATATTGAAAACAATAACCTGGTGGCGGCGTCACCGGAGGTACCGTACACGATGTCACTATACGACGCAGACGGATTGATTACGGAACGAACAGGGACTACTATCCTCCCATCAGATAGTGTGTATCCGGTGTTTGAGGCACGTATTGATACGATGGGACGAACGCCAACACAAACATTCCTGAAGCTTGGAGCGATTACGCAGTGGCTACCAGCACAGTCGGGAAGGGATCAGTTTACGGTACAGTCGCGGGAGTTGCTTAATGCTGACGCGCGCCCACGTCTTGAAGCATCTATTTATAACAACGCGCTGACTGAGGCTAAAGAAGTAGAAGTGGTTGCGACGATCTTTGATGCTCGTGGGAATGCGTTGACGTCATCACGAACGTTTATTGATAACTTTGCAGCGCGTAGTACGGAGACAGCGATCTTCACGTGGCCTGAGCCGATTGCGAAGACTGTCCGCAGTTGTGAGGTTCCTACTGACATCGCGTTAGCGATTGATCTCTCAGGAAGCATGAATAACGATGGAGGCGATCCACCACAGCCTATTACAGCGGTTCTCAGCGCTGCACAGACCTTTACCGCGCGACTGCAGACGGGTGATCAAGTGGCGCTCGTTACCTTCGCAACACAAGGGGTTGTTGAAAATACACTTACGGGAGATGTTACTGGTGTGGCTAATGCAATTGCTGCTTTGGTTATAGATCCTGAGGAAGAGACGGGGAGTACTAATACAGGAGAGGCATTACTTAAGGCAGCAGTGGAGCTGACGTCTACGCGACATAACCAAGAGGCGAGGAAGATTCTGGTGCTCCTGACTGATGGGTTGGCGACGGCACCCGATGAGAAGCCGGAGGAGTTCGCACTTGCAGCTGCCGCTGCAGCGAAGTCTAAGGGGGTGACGATTTATACTATTGGATTGGGGGAGAATGTGAACATGGATTTTGTGAAGCAGTTGGCAAGTAGTAAGGAGCAGGCGTATGCAGCGCTTTCTAGTGCTGATATTGATCGGATTTATCGAACTATTACTGCGGAGATTTGTGAGGATGGCGCGGCGGTGATTGAGATAATTCCAAAGACCGACGCAGGCTTTCAGTCTTTGTAAAACTCAGTCATTGGTCCAGCGATTTTCCCAAGGGGAGAAAAATCGGGACATAAATTCAAAATAGTCGCATACGCTCCTTTTTTATTTAAGATTATTCCCAAGACTGATGCAGGATTTGCTCTGTAATTAAACTCAAAAAGACCTAGAAAAATTATGTTTCTAGGCCTTTTACGTACCTGTGTATTTACCGTATACTTAAGGTTCTATGAGGACACTCTTATTGCTCTTTAAAGGTTTTGATATTTATCTGGTGGGGGCGTCTTTGCTTCTTACAGGGATGGGGCTGGTGACGATGTATTCATACCAGGGTGATAACTTCTTTTTTGAGCGGCAACTTATTTGGATTGGTGCGGCGTTTATAATTATGCTTTTGAGCATGATTCCGGATTATCGTTTCTTGAAAACGGGGAACACGACATTTGGAATTTTCTTGTTCTTTACGTTCTTGCTGGTGCTGGTGCTCTTTATCGGGGAAGTGACGCTTGGGGCGCAGAGTCGGTTTGACCTGGGGTTCTTTTCTTTGCAGCCGTCTGACCCCGCAAAGATCGTATTGATTGCGGTGTTGGCAAAGTACTTCTCTAAGCGGCACGAGCTTATCGGGGACTTCCGCCATATCATTGTTTCTGGTATTTACACGATGGTTTTCTTTGGGTTGGTGTTTATCCAGCCTGACTTCGGGTCAGCAATCATCCTCTTCTTTATTTGGTTTGGGATGGTGTTGGTTGCGGGTATTAAAATTAAGCACCTGGCGGTGGTGTTCCTCTTGGGTGCTATGGCGTTTGGCGCGATGTGGCAGTTCGCGTTCCAGGATTATCAGAAGGCGCGTATTGCTACCTTCCTTGATCCTTTGTCTGATATTCAGGGAGCAGGATACAACGCGTATCAATCTACAATTGCGGTTGGGTCTGGGCAGTTTACGGGGAAAGGTATTGGCTACGGAACGCAGTCGAAGCTGCAGTATCTACCGGAGTACGAGACTGACTTTATTTTTGCTGCGTTTGCTGAAGAGTGGGGAATGCTTGGTGTGCTGGTACTCTTTGGGTTGTTTGGGGTGGTGATCGCTAGACTTTTGTTGCATGCGATTGCGGCAGCGAGTAACTTTGAGCGTTTGTTTGCAACCGGGGTTGCTATCTTGTTTGTGAGTCACTTCTTTGTGCATATTGGTATGAATATTGGGTTGCTTCCGGTGACGGGAACAACCGTACCGTTCTTAAGTTACGGAGGAACACACTTGGTAACCGAGTTCTTGGGTGTTGGTATGGTGTTAGCGATGAGTCGCTTTTCAAAGACTCGACACGAGATTCCACATCTTTCTATTGTTGAGGAGTAGGGTTAATACAGGAGGGAGGTTTGTTGGGTCATGTGTTCGACTGTTCTGTTTTGCACTTCAGCATAGAGCGCGTCTGAGAATGTCTCTGCTAATTTCTTATCGGTGATGATGTTGTGTACCGCGTCACGTAATGCTGGGGTGTTGTCTGGTTGCACAAGAAGCCCCGTTTGTCCGTTTGTGATGATGTCAGTAACACCACCTACGTTGGTGGCCACTGCAGGTACTTTCGCCATGCCCGCTTCAAGAAGTACATACCCGTATGCCTCAGAGCGTGAGGGGAGTACGAAGGTGTCAAATGCTGGTATGAATCGTGCTGCTTCAGGGAGCGCTCCGGTAAAGAAAATATGTGCATCCATGCCCAGGTCGGCTACCTGCTGGCGTAGTGCTTCTTCACATTGTCCGCTCCCAATAATAATGTAGCGAACATTAGGGACATCGCGAGAAAGTGAAGCTACCGCGTCGATGGCTCTGTTGAGCTGTTTTACAGGGTGTAACTCAGCAATAGTTCCAATCCAAATATCGGTATGATACTCGGAAAGAGAAACAACACTATTAATAACTTTTGTTTCAAGGATGCCGCGAGCTTCTTGCTTTGATTTCAAATCAGGAATGGTGCGCCCAGGATTGATCACTGACATTTTATGGTGTGTCCCTAGCCAGTCCATTTGTGTATGTATCGCACGAGATACGGCGATGGTGTGATGCGCAAATATAACCGTTAGCCAGTGGATGGTTTTAAGCATTATTTTTGCATAGGCAGGCCGATCTTCGTTGAATGACCATCCGTGTGCAGTGAAGAGTATACGAGGTACAAAAAGTATGCGCCCAAGCAGTGATCCTATAGCTCCCGCCTTGGAGCTGTTTACATGTAGTACGTCTGGTTTTTCTTTCCGGATGATGTTCGCAATAGAGAAGGTTGCACTGAGTTCCTTACGTAGTGATATGTCGCGTGTAAGGCCGGGGATCGAAATGGTGCGAATGCCAGCTTGGTGCAGTTTATGTACAAGTTCACCTTCTTGCCCAACGGCAACTACAGGTTCGTAGATCTCGAGATCAAGATTGGTAGCTAGGTCAAAGACATACCGCTGGGCTCCACCCCAATTCGATTTTGTTATTAAAAATAGTATTTTTTTGGTGGGTTTTGTTTTCATAGTGATGTATCTTTGGTCCAGCAATTTTCCCTAGGACGGGAAAAATTGTGCCAGCATCCCAGGGGTATTTCCATTTTTATAATCGACTGTGGTCTCATTAACAATTAGGGCAAATTCAATATAGTCATTACATTCCTTATTTCATTCATTTTTCTTAGTCTGATTTTTCATAGCGGTGTAGTAAATATAACTATACTACGGTTGATAAAGTAATACTAAGGGTTGCCTATTTTCAGGCATTCTGTAGGATACAGACACACGAATAACACAAATATACTGTATATATGGGAGAACGTACTAGAGAATTACTAATATTGGCAGCAGGCGACATGATTTGTTTCATCGTGTCGTTGTATTTGATGTTGGGGATTCGGTACCTAAGTATCCCAAGTGCTGAGCTGTTGGGGCAACATATCGGCCCCTTCTTGTTCCTGACTGGCGTTTGGCTCTTCGTTTTCTATATCGCTGGATTGTACGACAAGCATACGGTCTTTCTGAAGAACCTGTTGTTTAGTCGGATTCTCAACACACAGGCTGCGAATATGCTTATTGCGTCACTGCTTTTCTTTATCATTCCATTTGGTATTGCACCGAAAACTAATCTGGTGATTTACTTAGCAATCTCTGTTGTGCTTATTACTGTATGGCGATTAAACGTATTTAATTATATTTCTCCCAAGAACCGACATAAGGCAATCTTAATCGCGGATAGTGATGAAGCGATTGAGCTTGTTGATGAAGTAAATAATAACGATCGATATAATTATTCTTTTGTACGGATTATTGATAGTAAAGCCGCGCTTGATGCTGAAGATTTTGAAAAGAAACTACTGCGTCTTATTACTAAAGAGGGGATTAGTATTATTGTGGCAAACCCGAAGGACAGACAGATGGAGAAGATTATGCCAACAGTTTTCGATCTGGCTTTCCTTAAGTTTGAATTTACCTTCCTTGATTTCTATAAGGTATACGAGGACACATTTGATCGGGTACCACTTTCAGCGCTTCAGTATGATTGGTTTATTCAACACGTTTCTCAAACCAAGAGTCTGGTGTATGACACGGCAAAGCGAATTTTCGATATTACGGGAAGTGTGGTTCTCTTGGCTGTCTTAGGGGTGTTGATGCCGTTTGTGGTGCTGGCAATGCGTATTGAAGGGGAGGGTTCTGTATTCATTACACAGGATAGAATTGGTAAGCATAATAAACCGGTAAGGGTGTATAAAATTCGTACGATGACCAGTAACGACATGGGGAGTCAGACTTGGTTGCAGGAAGATAAGAAGAAGGAAAATATGATCACTAAGGTTGGTGCATTTTTACGCAAGACAAGTATTGATGAACTTCCGCAGTGTATAAATATTTTCAAAGGGGAGATGTCTCTGATTGGCCCACGTAATGATATTGTTGGACTAGGAAACCGGCTTGCAGAAGAAATTCCCTATTACAACATTCGTAATTTTGTAACTCCTGGAGTAACAGGATGGGCGCAGACACATCAGCACTACATGGGTGACAATATCAGCCCGCAGTCGCTCGAGGAGTCACAGACACGTTTGGCGTACGACTTGTACTATGTGAAGAACCGTTCGGTGTTGCTTGATATAGAAATTGCATTGCGAACTATGAAGACGCTCCTTTCACGCTTTGGCGTTAAGATTAAACTTCCGCGCTAGATGTATACAAAACAACGGATGCTCTGCATCCGTTGTTTTGTATTTGTAACCACTTCTGCATTGGTGCTGTTATATCTGATATACTGAGCACCATAATTATGAATACTATGAGTACACAAGAAGGAAAAACAATTTTTCTGGTTGGAGTTGGATACGTGGGGGAGATGCTGTGTGATCAATTCTCCAAACGAGATGATGTTAAGGAGATTATTGCACTGGATAAAGAGCCCCAAGGGGAGTGGTGTGCCACTATTCCTAAGGTAACGTATATTCAACACAATATGGCGGATGACGGGTGGCAAGAAATTGTTGCACGTCATAACCCTGACGCCGTGATTCATACTGCATGGCAGATTCGAGCGATGTACGGCCAGGCTAATGAACAGTGGCGGTGGAATGTTGATGGTTCTGACAAGGTGTTTGAATTCGCATTCACACAGCCTTCAGTGAAGAAACTCATGTACTTTTCAACTGCTTCTTCGTATTCTGCACGAAATGATAATCGATTCGAGCACCTCTTTACTGAAGAAGAAGGTTTCCGTGACGATGATTACATCTATGCAAAAGAAAAGAAGGTTACTGAAGAGAACTTGCAGGCGATGTATGAAACTATGAAGTCTGATGGTAAGACCATGCCACAAGTTTCAATCGTGCGTCCGGCTGCAGTTACAGGCCCCCGAGGACGGTACATGCGAATCCGATTTGGTCTCCAGTCAGCTCTTTCGGGGAATCTTAAAGGTGGCTTTATTAACAAGGTCATTACAACACTTACTTCGTTTGTGCCGGCAACCAAAGGATGGGTGCGTCAGTTTATCCATGAGGACGATGTGAGCGATATCGTTGCACAGTTTACCTTCGAGGATATGGATTGGGACTACAACGTATTTAATATTACTCCAGTAAGTGACGCGGTATACGCAAAGGATATGGCTAACGCGGTAGGGAAGAAAATTTTGCCAATCAAGCCGTTCATGGCACGTTTTGCATTCTTCTTCTTTTGGCATGCAACACGAGGACGTATTCCTACCTGTCCTGGCTCTTGGCGGTTCTATTCATACCCCGTAGTAATGAGCGGAGAGAAGCTTAAGAAGGTGTATCAGTGCAAGCATGCAAGTACCGATGCATTTAAGTACACCGATGGCCGCTATGAAGATTGGGTACCGCAGGATCAAAAGAATCCAAAACAAACAACGTAGCAACAATAAAACCGCCACTATGGCGGTTTTTGTGTGCCCCTACGTGATCACAACGCGCATGCTTAGTAAGAACCACCTAAAGACCCCAAATGGGAGCCATTTGGGGTCTTTAGGTGCCTTTATATATCCGTAACTACGTACCTGCAGGGGTAAAAGCTTGGTTGTAGTCTGCATTATCGAGATTAAGGTTTGAGCCCGAACAGGTGTCCTTGCGATATGCTCCGCCAGATTCTCCGTGATTGAAACCAAAAGTGACACCTGTGGGGTAGGTGTTCGCTGCATTATCGCAGATACTTCCATCGATCATGTGTTGCGGATCGTATGCATAAAAGTAGAGAGCACCTGCATCAGGAGTTGCTCCTGCCCCACCATCGTGCTTAGGGTCACTCGGTGCTGCAATGTATGGAGCCAACGCAGTGTCGATTTCGTTACCGACGCCAATCATTTGCCCAGTTAAGGGAATTCCATCGGTAGCTCCTGGGTACCTACCGTGGTCGGAATAAAAAATCTCTAGGGCTTGTCGAATTTTGACCATGTCTGAGTGCCGAATTGCATCAAATGCTTTGTCTCGTGCGCTACTAAGACTCGCGAGGGTCACTGAGGAAAGAACACCAATGATTGATATGACAACCAACAGTTCAATGAGCGTAAATCCTCTGGTTGATGGTTTTGGATTAGTCATTGCGGTTACTTACACTTGGATCATAGTAATACTTATCATCAACTTTTTCGGTTTGGGTATGGATAGCGAAAGTAGCAGTAATAAGCACTAGGCTTACGATGATTATAATCATAGACACATTATTGGCAGTCTTTTCATCTTTGGCCCAGCCAATTTTGATTAATAATGCAACCAATGCACTCGGGGCAGACTGCGCATATCGGTTCATCCCCTTTGGTGCTGATTGATTCACATCAAATTCAATTTTCATATATAGAGTATACAGGACTCTTATTAGATATTTATCTATATTTTATTCAAACATCTATTAAATTCTGTATCCGGCATTACTGCATGTTAGAAAATAACCTCACAGGGGTTATTTTCTGCTATACTGCGCGCATGATTATTGACGGGAAAGGTATTGCTCAGGATATATACCGTGAACTGCAGAACACGGTTACCCACATGGATGTCGCGCCACATCTTACGGTCTTTACCTGTGCACCGAACTTCGAAACACAGAAGTACCTCCAGCTGAAAAAACGGAAGGCTACACAAGTCGGTATCGGGGTAAATATTATTGAGCTGCCACAGACGCTGACTACAGAAGAGATCGTACAGTCGGTAACACACGCATGCATGCAGACTGATGGAATTATTGTGCAGTTGCCGTTGCCTGCACACATTGATACCGAAGCAGTGCTCGCGGCGATCCCTGTGCCATACGACGTGGACGGTATGCACTACGATGGAACTGCAGACACGTGTATGTCACCGGTAGTTGCGGCTATTTCTGAAATAACTGAACGCCATGATGTGTTGTTTGCAGCGCAAAAGGTGGTGGTGCTTGGACACGGGAAGTTAGTAGGGGAGCCAGCCGCGTTGTGGGCACAAACACAAGGAGGTCAGGTAGTCGTGCTGACCAAAGACTCAAAAGACACCGAAGCTGAAATCGCATCAGCAAATATTTTAATACTAGGAGCCGGAGCACCAGGGTTTGTAAAACCTGAAATGATTAAAGAAGGCGTCGTGATTTTTGACGCAGGTACTTCTGAAGACGGAGGAGAGCTCGTAGGAGACGCACATCCAGATTGCGCGAAGAAGGCATCGTTGATGACACCGGTACCTAAAGGGATTGGGCCGATTACCATTGCGATGTTGCTGCGGAATTTGATTTCGTTGGCGAAGTAGGACGTTCGTCATTCGTGGACTAAGTCAGTTTAAGAAATACAGCGCCCTACTTATATATAGAAAACACCACACAAGATGTGTGGTGGTAGGGTGGAAGCGTATTCTCCCACCCGCGATTTCAATACGGTCTATTCAGCGTTCGAGAACATCATTTCCCCATCTCTTTTCTCAGTGTTGTATTCCACAAAGATGAAGTTGAATGGACCAACTACCTGAGGCACAAAGATTCTCATTGTTGCTCCTACCAGATTACCTCCGAGTTTGTAGTTAGGGCCGTGGCAAGTTAAGAAACTAAAATTAAGAATCGTAAGATCAACCTCCATCGGACGCTCATCAGTAAAAATGGTGAATGTCGCGGTTGCCCCTAAGTTTCGAGCCAGGAAAGCTTGCTCCAGATCCCGTTGCCCAGGACACATTGGTAATGTGTAGGGTAGGATTAGTCATAAAGACCTCCTTGGTTTAAGAACATGCACACTAAGCATAAAGAATAGTATGGGTCGTCAGTGCATCTGATGACTATAGCTACAATACATGTTTTTATAAAAAGGTCTACCAATGGAGGTCTATTTTAAGGTGGTTGGCCTACACACATTATGAAATGCACGACAGATTATTACTTTTTCCAGAGTGCAACAAAGCCCCAGAAATGATATAACTGTAGCCATAAGAGAAATATGTCAGATATCAATACACAGAAAGAGGAAGGAGGGAGTGAAGGGTTTATTCGTAAGTTTCATGCGGTAGCGGTGTTGATCGCTGTTATCGCGGTTGGGTTTTTTGTATATAGTAATACGGTGAATGAGGATTCGAAGTACCCGTTTAAGCTAGGGCTTGATTTGGCGGGCGGGTCACACTTGGTCTACGAGGCTGATGTAAGTAAGATCGCACCTACTGAGGTTGCTGATTTGATGAACGTACTGCGCGACGTGATCGAGCGACGAGTAAACGTCTTTGGTGTTTCCGAGCCGATTGTGCAGGTGGAGCGAAGTAGCTTTGTTTCTGAGGTTACTGTCGAGCGATTGGTTGTAGAGCTTCCGGGAGTTACTGATGTTTCTACTGCGGTAGAAGAAATCGGGAAGACTCCACTCTTGGAGTTTAAGCTTATTGACCAAAACGCAATTGCGGAACAGCAAGCATCAAGTTCTGCTGCATCGGGTACTGATCCGACAGTATTCCCTGAAGACTTCGCTCCGTTTATTGATACAGGACTTACCGGACGTTACTTGGCAAGTGCGGCACTTGAGTTCGCACAAGGGCAGGGAGGTCAGCTTTCAAACGAACCAATAATCTCAATTGTGTTTAACGCTGAAGGAGCTGACTTGTTTGAAACAATCACCCGAGACAACGTAGGGGAAAATCTTGCGATCTTCCTTGATGGCGAGATGATCTCATCACCGCGCCTTAACGAAGTGATTGTCGGAGGACGTGCAATCATCTCAGGAGGATTTGATGCAGAAGAGGCCCGAACCTTGGCGCAGAACCTTAACTTTGGTGCGCTACCGGTTCCTATTGAACTAGCCAGCACACAGACCGTTGGCGCATCACTCGGAGAAGAAGTGCTTAACAAAGGTGTGAAGGCTGGAGTGCTTGGTCTATCATTGGTTATTCTCTTCATGATGTTCTGGTACCGTCTTCCGGGATTGGTTGCAGGAGTATCCCTCATTGGATACGTCGCAATCATGCTCGCACTATTCAAGGTTATCCCGGTGACGCTGACCGCGGCAGGACTTGCAGGGTTAGTACTCTCACTCGGTATGGCAGTAGACGCGAACGTGTTGGTATTTGAACGAATGAAGGAAGAGTATCGAAAAGGGAAGAACAGTAACCAAGCAGCACGTATCGGATTCGCAAGAGCATGGAGCGCGATTCGAGACGGTAACGTTACGAGTATTCTCTCAGCAATTATCCTGTTCTGGTTCGGAACGTCGATTGTAAAAGGATTCGCACTTGTGTTTGGTGTTGGAGTAATTATGTCTATGATCTCTGCGTTACTGATCACACGAACATTGCTGCTTGCACTACCGACGACAAAGCTTTCAGAGGGTTCTCTGCTAAGTAAATTATTCAACTCAGGAGTAATGAACAAATAATATGTTTTTTGTAACCCATAGAAAAATATTTCTCACTATCGCCGCAGTACTTGTTCTTGGTTCTGGTTTAATTATTGGTACGCTTGGACTGAATCCTGGTATCGACTTTGTCGGAGGAGCCTTAACGGAAGTATCATACGCAGAACGGCCTGATAAGACGGAAGTTTCAGAAAAACTGGATGTACTTGGACTTGGCGCATACTCACTTCGAGAAACACTTGATGAAGAGGGGCGAGACGGATATATCTTACGAACTCGTGATCTTAGTGAAGACGAGCGAGTGTCGGTAGACACAGAAGTCACCTCAGTAGGGTCAGACGCAACAGTTACGCGATTTACATCTATCGGTCCTGTAATCGGACAAGAGCTTAAGGATAAGGCTCTATGGGCGATTGTAGCCGTTAGTTTGATCATCATTCTCTACGTCGCATTCGCATTCCGCGGAGTATCATATCCAGTAGGATCATGGGCATATGGAGGAATCACTATTCTTGCATTGCTTCACGATGTGCTGGTCCCATCAGCAGTGATGGCACTACTTGGATACTTCTTAGGTATTGAGGCGGACGTGCTGTTTGTAATGGCACTCTTAGCGGTACTCGGGTACTCGGTAAACGACACGATTGTGGTGTTTGACCGGGTGCGAGAAAACCTTGTGAAGTTCCGACAGGAGAAGAAAGTGATGGTGGTTAGTACCGATGGACTCGAACGAGAAGAAATTGAATACATCCTCACCAAGCCGTTCGAGAACATCGTCGGTCAATCAGTTACACAAACATTGATGCGTTCAATCAACACGTCAGTAACAACACTCGTTGCATTGCTCGCTTTGTATTTTGTTGGTGGGGAGGTGACGCAGACGTTCTCACTGGTGCTTATTGCAGGAGTTATTGCAGGTACGTACTCATCAATCTGTATCGCGAACCCATTGTTGGTGATGGTTGCAGAGCGGAAGCTTAAAGATAACAAGGAGACTAAAGTTGGCGAATAGAGAAGTGCAACGGTCAGAATCTGCCCAAGGGCAGAGCAGACTCTGACATAAGTAAATTATGGGCGCTGCGCTTCTTAATTTACTTAACTATTATGAATTTATGTCCCGATTTGTCCCTTGCCTAGGGCAAATCGCTGGACGAAGGAAGTTTAATTTATAGCCAAACATTATTTATGGTAATAGGAATCGCGGGTTCATTTGGAGCAGGTAAGGGGGCGGTTGTTGATTACCTTATTTCTAAAAAAAAGTTTAAACACTATTCCGCAAGTGGTTTTATTACTGAAGAAATCGAGCGCCAAGGTCTGCCTGTTGATAGAGATTCTATGACTATTGTCGCTAACGATTTACGTAAAGCACATGGCCCAAGCTACATCATAGAATCTCTTTACCAGAGAGCACTAGAAAATGGCGGGAATGTAGTGATTGAAAGTCTCCGTGCTGTTGCTGAGGTTCGGATGATTAAAGAGCTGGGAGGAGTCGTCTTAGGTGTAGATGCTGACGCACAAATACGGTACGACCGGTCCCAAGTGCGTGGAAGTATTAAGGATGGAGTTTCATTTGAGAAATGGGCAGCACAAGAAAAAGAAGAGTCCAATCCTGAAGATCCTACAAAGCAAAATATCTTCGGAGCACTCGCCGAAGCTGATTATGTAGTAACGAATAATGATTCGTTTGAAAATCTCCATACCCAAATAGAAGACGTCCTACAAAAGATATAAATAAAACAGCAGACTCTACCAAGACAGGCCACAAAAAATCTATGTATCATATATGATACATAGATTTTTTAATGTTGTGGTTAATTATTTCTTGGATTTGAGGGAAAATAGCTCTTCTACTAATGAGAAAAGTAGGAAGTGACTTGGATATGCACGCTTGAGGTGTTTGTAGGTCAGTGGTTGCAAAGGAGTGAATGTGCTTGGTGTAGGGGACTCTTTTGGCAAATGAGCTGAATTGTAAGTAGTGAATTCTGTTTCTAGCCAGCGTTTTATCTGGGTGAATGTGTTTGGGCTGACGCTGAGGTGGTTGTTTATTTCGTAGCGTGTCTTTCCTTCTAGAATTGCTTGCGCGATTAGTATGCGCCGGCCGAGCATTATCTTTTCTTTTGTGGTCAGTAGATTAACTAGCGATGATTCACTTGTGTTTGTGTTGGCCTGATTGAAGGCTTTTAGGGCCAGTGTGTTGCTGTCTTTTGGCGTGGTCATCTATGTATCATATATGATACATAGATGTGTCCTAGGTGGGTTTAATATTTATTTTATTTCTGCGTAGTCGAAGAGGACACCGAAGGCTTTGCACCAGGTCATTATGTACTGGTATTCGCTGAGATCGGTGTCTTCGGGGAGTGTGTAGTTGATGTTTCCTTGGTTTCCTTTGGCTCGTCCGAGGTTTACGAATTCTGTGGCGTCGAGGTCTTTGGCTAGGTAGACAAAGAGGTCTGGGCCGTTGGTGCCTGCGTAGTTCTCGTATCGTACGATGGTTCCGTCGTTTGGGGTTTTGATTACACGGACAGCTCCGGAAGCTGTGTGCCCGGGTGTGGATTCGATAGTATATGGTCCTTGCACGGCAGGGGTTGCTGCTACGGGTGCAGGTGCTATTTCGATTTGTATTGCTGCAGGTGCTGAAGTTTCCGCCACTGGCTCTTCCTCGGCAAAGCGCTTTGAAAAATCTGCAAGATTATCATTTGTGATGAGTGTGTCTTGGGTAATGGTTGCAGGTGTTTCTTCTTTCTCTTGTACGGCGGGAGCTTGGTCAAGTAGTGCTTGCACGTCAGCAGGGAGTTCGTCTTCAACTATTGTTGTGATAAACAGAGGAGAGACGGTCCACCAGGTAAATAGGGCGATTCCTAGTGCTACGAGTACTATAAGTATCTTTTTCATATAGTAATAATACTCCTTTTACAAAAAAATATTTCACTTTTATCACAATGTGCATGCTACTATAAAAGTACTTACAAATAATGATATTTATATATGCATTGGTTTATTGATCCTATTCAAAACAAGTACGCAGATTTTACGGGACGTACTTCACGTAAGGAGTACTGGATGTTTATCCTGGTGTATCTTTTGATTTACATCCCATTGACCATCGTAACTGAGATGTTGGGTGTGCCACTTGTTGCAACTTTGTGTGGTCTGGTTATCGTTATCCCGTCTCTGGCTATTGCGGCTCGGCGGCTGCACGATATTGGAAGGAGTGGGTGGTGGCAGCTGATCTCGCTGATTCCGTTACTTGGAACTATTATCCTTATTGTTTGGCTGGCTACGGAAAGTGGCGAAGATAATCAGTATGGTGCAGGTGTGCACTCTGAAGATGTTCCAGCCCCGACGCCTGAAAACGGCATGCATGAGGAGGAAGTTTCTACAGAGCAGAATCAAGTTTCGTAGGCCATAATGGATTCAGTGGGCAGTTGAGCTCGATAGATACACAGGAGAACACTTGTAACTAATACTCAAACATATAAAAAATCTATGTATCATATATGATACATAGATTTTTTGTTTGTTTTGTTAGTTGTGGATCTTTGTTCCGGTGAATGGTTTTCCGTCGAGGTAGTTTTTTAGGGAGAGTAGTTTTGTGCCGTTGAGTGACGCTACTTCGATGTTCTTTGCTTGTGCTTCTTTGGCGGCAACAGGGTCGAAAGGGGAGTTGAGTCCTGGTCCCCATTCTTTGGGGATGAGCTTTCGGAATGCTTCCCAGGTGATGTCTTCGATCTTTTCTGCGTCTGGGTTTGTCTTGGGGTCGGCGGTGTATACGTAGTCGATGTTTGAAAGGTTGATTACTTTCTTTGCTCCTACGCGTTCTGCAATCTGGATTGCGCGCAGGTCGGTGCTGGCTCCTGGTCGGTAGCCTGCGGCGATGATGAGCTTTGCACTTTCTGGCATATCAAGTACATCGTCGGGGTTGGTGACCATCACGCGGTGGGCGAGTTCACGGAAGATGGTCAGTAGGAGGTGGCCGTTCAGGCGCGTTGCGTGGAGTCCTAGCCAGTCGAGGTCCTCGTTTTCAAGCGTCGCTACTTCTCCTGCTGCTTCCTGGTAATTGCGGGCTGTGCGTCCTCCTCCGGCTATGATAATAAAACGACGGCCATTGGCCGTTTCGGTTTCGATGAGGTCTTTTAATGATGATAGAAAGTGTGTATCAATGGCATCGGGAACAATAAGCGACCCACCTACTGACATTACGATTGTTTCTTGTTGTGACATGGTATGTGTATTGTATCAGAGTCTTTATTGATACTCCAAAGAATGGGTGACAGTACTGTTTATTACGCATGGTATATAGTGGAGATACATACTATGGTTATAAAGTATAGACATGCTCATATTTATTGAAATATTACAGCCCTTAAAATAAGGCTTAAATTGATCTAAAATATCGATAAAGTGTTACATCACACGTATAACGATATGACAAGTTGCACGATTCTAAATCCAGTGTATATTTCTCCGCACATTCCATGAGGGATGCGCACACGGCTTTCAGTCGTATTCTGTTCTTTACAAAACCTCGAAAGGGTAAACTTATGACCAAAAATTTTTTGATCACACTCGCAGCTGTTTCAGCAATGGCTTTTGGTTCCGCGGCCTACGCGCAGCAGACCACAAGCTACGACACATCAGGCGGCGGCGAGATCGAATGGGAATTCGAATTCGACGAAACAGAAGTTGAGACAGTTAATGCTGGCACTGACTACAGCTTCGGCGGTGGTGCAGGCACAAGCGGTGACGTAAGCTTCGAAGCTGGTGATTATGCTCTCGTGGGCGCGATCGCCGCACAAGAAGCTGGCGGTTCTGGTAATGCGTATTCCAACACCAACGGTGGTGGTTTTGCAGAATCTGAATTCGAATCTGCGTCCTACGCTGCAAACGGCGGCCTGGGCTATGATGAAACCTTTGGTAACAATCCTGCCGAGGTTTCATTCGAGGGTGTCGTGACTGCTGGTGGTGCCGGTTCGGCAATCACTGGTGTGGTCAACGGATCTGAATACTCCTACGACCAAACTGCCGAAGGCAGCTTTTCCTACGAATACAATAACGAAACGACAACCAACTAATCCAACTGGATTGACTGTTTGTCAGAAGGGCTGCTCATTGAGTGGCCCTTTTTTCTTGCTATGTGTCAAGTAGTATGGTATAAAGCCTTCAGGATGAATAGTCCTTACACATGAAATGAAAGAGGGATTAAGATGAACATTGTAACTAAATTCTTAGGGGTGCCACTGTTGCTGCTGGTTCAGGCATGTACAACGCCGCAGATTGCCGAAAGTCATCAGCACATAACTGCCGACCGCAGTCACTGGGCCGTCCAAATTTCTATGCACAGTGGTGTGCAGGGAACACCAACGCAAACAGTGATGGTGGTCTACAACAAATTTCAACGTGCACCGATTGCAACGATCAACGGGCAAACAAAAATTTTCTCGGACAAGTTGGTTGATGCCTTCTTGGCACTTGGTCCTGCAATCGTACACGGCGAGTATGCGATTCAGGCCGCTGAGATCAATTGTCCACAGGGCACTTTGTGTGGAACCTTGGTTCAGGTAAGTAACCAGTCAGGGTCAAATGCGAATGCTGGTGCATCGGCGGGTACGCCCCTCCAGGGCAGCTAGCCTATACAATTATAGTGTGACTAATGCGTCATACTAAAAAGCGAGAGGACACATGTCCCCTCGCTTTTTCTATTGCTTGACAGATCATATAATCGTGCTATCTTTCCCTCATCTTCGCGGAGGAAATAGTAGGGCCATCGGGTGCCTATAAAATCTTCTTCGATTGTGGCGCACGCCCTAATATTCACTTTGTGAGATATTAGCATTCAGAGCATGACGCTTTGATATAACAATCGATAGGAAACGAAGATGAAAAAATTTGTTCTTACAGCGACCGCAGTGCTTCTTCTGACAACAGGTATCGCAGCAGCTGATGACTATGGCTATGGTGACTTCACCCCGTCATACGAAACTGCAGCTGACGCCTATGCGTCGGGCAGCAATCTGGGTATCAATGAAATCATCGAAGGGTATGGAGAAATTCATACTGAAGCGATGACCATGAACCAGACTGATGCTTGGGTTATCGAGTCCCTTCTGGGAGACGGTACACCAGGTAACGAGGTTGCGTCGTATGAGGTTGGGACCTTTGCATCTGCATGGGAAACATACGAATCGGGCGTACATGCCCAAAGTGACCGCCTGACCATTGTCAGCGGGATCTCTGAGCAAAGCTCACGAGTCAAATCAATCATCAACCGCGCACAAAGCGGCATGTAACCAAATCACGAAGGCAGGGAATCTTTCCCTGCCTTCTATCTGTATAAATACTTGCTAAAATAGCATAAATGTGGTATAAAACACACGGCTAAAAAGTCGCTTGGGTAGAGCCTGGCGGCGAATGTGATCTTTGAAAATCAATATATTCTAATCATGTTCTAGAGATTGCATTGCGTTGCTACTATGTAACGCCTCAATTTCTATTTTGCTTTTAATTGTACACTGCGCACTTGTGCGTTTGTTTGATTAAAACTCTAAGCGTAGGCACCGTATTCATCTTGCCCTCACCGGCACCTCACTCGTCTCCCTTTTTCTTTTGAATTTGTGTGACCGTGAGGATGAGTACTACTTGTCCGCGTCACACGTCTGGTATTCCAGGCATTCATCTTGAAAAGGAGACGTTATGAAACGTTCAGCTACAGCTACACTCGCACTTTTGGGACTTCTGTCTGTTAGTGCATGCGCTACCTCGTCTGGTACAGGGCCCGTTGCGGGAATTTCTCGCGACGCCTTTGCAGCTGCTCCGGCAGCCGAACAGAACACCATGGCAAACACTATGCGCACACGAATCCATGGCGGTGATCGGTTTGACCAAATTGCCTTAATGGCAGGCCAAACGGTTACTGCAGGTTCGGGAAGGAATCAGATCACGATGACCTGCCTTAAGGGCGTGTTGTCTATCAGTGTTGCCCAGTCGGCTAATGCGAATGTTCGTGCCATGTCCGGTGCGTACATTACACACGCCGACTATCACTGCAACGAAGTCGAAGGCGCGCTTATGCTCGCTAAGATTGAAGGCAGTGATCACATAGGTAAGCTGATTACCGCTGGTATCTTCCGTACAGCAGGACTCGTTGGTCAAGGTGCCGCTGCTGCAAGTATCCGCAGTGGCGGATCTGCTGTTCCAGCAACCGTGATCACGAACTTGGTTCAAGGCGGAGAAAGTGTTGCCATTGCTGATCAGCAAAGCATCACAACATCCGACTCGTCTTCACTTATTCAATCTGGTATGTAAGGAGATACGACAATGAAACGCATCATCATACTTCTCACATTCATCTTTTGTGTGCAAACAGCTTCGGCGTTTGAATACTCAGAAGAAATTCATACACGCGCTCCTGAGGAATCAGGAGTGCCACAATGGATTGTCGCTACGGTAGAAAGGGGAGACACGGTCCAATCAGTATGTCATCGGTTACGTCATGTAATTGTTGGTGTCTATGGAGGTACTCACGCTGCAGCCACGCAAGGTTGTCTGCGGGGAGTCTTAAGCCAGAACCGTGAACGCTTCGCAAATATGCGCAGTCTCAATCGTATCAATGTAGGGGAGGAGGTTTTGCTTCCAGATCCTACCATTGTAATGAATGAGGTCGCTGCACAGATGCGTGCACGCAAAGCGTTGTTTGGTCTGGCAGAAAATCCGTTGGCGCATGTGACAGCAACCATTGCCAACACCAAAGCAATTGCTGAGGTACAAGAGGATCTTGCAGACCGTCCATCACGATCAGAAGTAACCACAGAGGTTACTGCTGCAATTGAGGATGCAGACTTTGTTACCGACGAACAACTACAGGCTTCGCTTGGAGATACAGACTTCGTTACGCAGGAAGAACTTCAGGTTTCACTTGCAGCAATTCCTTCCGACGGTGGTCTGATGTTTTCAAGTTTAACGTGCACTGTTAATGAGTAGGATATATTGATCTACTAATATAGATGGCCCCAGGTCATCAAAGCTCCGTTTGTATATACAGGCGGGGTTTTTCTTTTGTGTGAATGTAGCAGTTTCGTTGGAACTGTTGACTTATTCCTATAAATATGTTATAAATACTCTTGAAATCGGGTCCAGTGAGGGCTCGATATTTTGCATCGTATAGCACGATTTGACAGGAGAAATACCATGGATATCAATACACCACTTGTAGAGCAGTTCGCGGCACCATTTTTGGGACCTTTTGGGGTATACCAAAAGCCGTTACCAAAATCATATCTTGGTGATGTGGAAATCACACAAAATTTCACGGGGTGGGATTTTACCCGGTTCCACGTATCTGACATTTCAGTATTTGCTGACAATGTCGACGTCGTGGGTGGCAACATCGACGACTACTATGATCGCGGAAGTAATACCAATGGACGCTTTGCTTCGGCTGACGAAGTGACGATCCAAGGATGGGGTAGTAAAAATACCTTCACTGCTGTCTATGACAATGCTGATCTGGGTGGTGTTTTCAACACCACTTCGATTCTCTTT
This sequence comes from Patiriisocius sp., assembly GCA_047624725.1. Taxonomy (GTDB): domain Bacteria; phylum Patescibacteriota; class Minisyncoccia; order Phycocordibacterales; family UBA918; genus OLB19. Next base: position 42,995 of record JBLHQB010000002.1, read on the forward strand.
GCATACGACGATGTTCGTCAGGATGGGTATTACAATACTACCCACATTACGTTCGCGTTTGACGACATTGAAATCGGCGGCTTCGGTAACACAGTTTCCACTGGCTGGAATGATGACTATGTCACTTTGGAAGAAGGTGGCAACACGGTCTTCACCGGCCATGGCGAGGACGAAGTTGAAGGTTCTGGCGGTAATGATGAAATTCATGCTGGCAGTGGCGACGACTTCGTTTTTGCTAACGCTGGCGATGATACTGTCTACGCTGGAAACGGTGATGATGATATTTATGGCAACGATGGCAATGACTACCTTGAGGGTGGTGATGGCAACGATGACATTCACGGTGGAAATGGCAACGATGTGATTCTCGGCGGAAACGACGACGATCATCTCGGTGGTGGCAACGGTGACGATATCATGGGCGGCGGCGCAGGTAATGATTACTTGCATGGCGGCAATGGCAACGACACGCTGGTTGACGGCGATGGGTCAGACTATCTCTCTGGTGGCAACGGCGCAGACACCTTCTTGTTTGTTCAAGATGGCGAAAGTGACACTGGTTCATTGGGTTGGGGCGACAACGAAGCTGATCTTGTACTTGTACAAGGTGTGGGCACTGGTAGCGGTGACCTAACTCTGTACGGTGTTGGTACCGAGGACTCTGTTCTTGGCTTTACCGAAAGTGGTCACGAGATTGATCTCGGGGCATTGGCTCTTGCATCAGAAGGCTCGTTTACCATCGGTACCGATTACTTCGATATCAATTTTGCCTAAGTTCTCTTAAAGAAAGGTGTGGGCGCGCAATGTGCGCCCATACAACCCCGATAAAACTTTTACGTTTTATCGGGGTTTTATTTTATATTTTAAGTAATGGGATACTTAGTAAAAAATAGACGATCTTTAGAGAAGAGAGTACGTATTGGTGTACATACTCTATTACGTAATTGCCTTGTTTTAGGCCCTTTAAACATAAGTCACAAAGAGTGCTTGCATTAATTTTCATTGTCTGTATAATAGCGGACACTGTGTGACTGATAACGATGTTTTGAACATCCAGACTCAGAAGACATACAGTACTTTGACAATATTAAATACGTTGATCGATCGTTACGAGACGGTCGATCAGAATATACTAGTTGCAATGGTAGCGGCGTACTTTTGTACGTTTCATTGCAGCTGTATGCATCACCTTTCTTGTTGCATTACGAACGTAACAAGAAAGAATAGCAAGACAAAAGATTTCCACCGTTTCAGTTTTTCCTTCATTGGAATGATTGCGACATCAATCTAAATACGAAGCTTTGCTTTGTACGACATTGAATTTTCTTTTGTCTTATCCTTTGGATGTCTAAATTAGTACGCGACATGAAGTACACGCGGAAATACATTTAGACGCAGGTAAGCACATTGCGATCTAGAAATGATTTATCATTTTTATTTCACTGAGCTACCTGTCTTAACTTAGAGTTTGATCCTAGCTCAGGGTGAACGCTGGCGGCGTGGATGAGGCATGCAAGTCGAATGGGTTTAGACCCATGGCAGACGAGGTAGGAACACGTAGGTACATACCCCAAAGTCAGGGATAATCCGTCGAAAGGCGGGATAATACTTGATAGTCTCTTCGGAGTAAAAATTTATTGCTTTGGGAATGGCCTGCGTTCTATCAGCTTGTTGGTAAGGTAACGGCTTACCAAGGCTACGACGGATAGGGGAGGTGAGAGCCTGACCCCCACCGATGGAACTGCGACACGGTCCATACTCCTACGGGAGGCCGCAGTCGAGAATCTTCCGCAATGGACGAAAGTCTGACGGAGCGACGCCGCGTGGTGGATGAAGCCCTTAGGGGCGTAAACACCTTTTATGGAGGAGGAATTTTATTGACGTTACTCCATGAATAAGGGGCTCCCAATTCTGTGCCAGCAGGAGCGGTAATACAGAAGCCTCAAGCGTTACCCGGATTCACTGGGCGTAAAGGGTTCGTAGGCGGTTATATTAGTCGGATGTTAAATCCTGAGGCTCAACCTCAGGCTCGCATTCGAAACGGTATAACTAGAAGAAGTGAGAGGTGAACAGAACTCATGGTGTAGGGGTGAAATCCGTTGATATCATGGGGAATACCAAATGCGAAGGCAGTTCACTGGCACTTTCTTGACGCTGAGGAACGAAAGCGTGGGTAGCGAACGGGATTAGATACCCCGGTAGTCCACGCCCTAAACGCTGTCCGCTGGTTTTTGGAGGAATCGACCCCTTCAGAGACGAAGCTAACGCATTAAGCGGACCGCCTGGGTAGTACGAGCGCAAGCTTAAAACTCAAAGGAATAGACGGGGGCTCGCACAAGCGGTGGAGCGCGTGGCTTAATTCGTCGCTAAGCGAGGAACCTTACCGAGATTAGATATCATACTGCACGCCTACCGAAAGGTAGGAAGCCTTAGAGGGTGTATGACAGGTGATGCATGGCCGTCGTCAGTTCGTGGCTTGAGCTGTTCCCTTAAGTGGGGAAACGAACGCAACCCTCGTTGTCTGTTACAAGTGTCAGGCGAGACTGCTCCCTCACGGGAGAGGAAGGTGAGGATGACGCCAGGTCAGCATGTCCCTAGATATCTCGGGCTGCACACACGCTACAATGGTAAGCACAACGGGACGCAATACAGTAATGTGGAGCAAATCCTTATAAAACTTGCCCCAGTTCGGATTGTGGGCTGCAACTCGCCCACATGAAGTCGGAATCGCTAGTAATCGCGGATCAGCACGCCGCGGTGAATACGTTCCCGAGCCTTGTACTCACCGCCCGTCAAGTCAGGGGAGTCGGGAGTGCCCGAAGTCCATGCTAGTCATGGCCGACGGTAAGCTCGATAACAAGGACTAAGTCGTAACAAGGCACGGCTAGCGGAAGCTGGTCGTGGATTAATTCCAATTGGACACGTCGTTGACCAGGGGTGACCCAAAATCAATAACGACTAATTGGTCGATGTTATGTGTCTCAATTGAGCACATAATTGGTAATAATACTCAACAACCATAACTGGTATTTGACACTAGGAAAAGACTAGGAAAAAGGATAAGACAAAAGAGGATAGAAATCTCTTTTGCATGATGCAAAACGTATTTAATATTGAAGAGGTATAAAAACCACAGTCTCTTAGACTGTGGTTTTTATATGTTTAAAGTCAGTGTATGCTGCCTGTTGGTTCAACTGCATGTGTTGATGGACTTGATGCAGGTCCAGGACTAAGGTTGACTATAAATGTTTCAGTACAAGTCGTTGCTTAGAGCGTCTTCGTGTACAGGCACCTTATTTTGCTGTGCCAAAGTTACCCGTTAACAGGTAGATGACACTTAAAGCTAGGTATAAGAAAAGGACGGTCTGAATTAGACCGTCCTTTTCTGTGAGTATGGCGCTACTCTCTAAAATGAATTACAAAATGTATCAGCATCAACTGAGTATTGCACATTTACTCCTGTATCAGATTGCTGAGCATTACTTAGGGCCAACACATCTTCTGGAGTAAGTGAGGCAAGCGTCTGGCCATTAACATTTGCGAAGTGCTCCTGATAAACACTTGGAGTACGTGCCGAGCTACCGTACGTATCTAGTTCAGAACTCCGCTGTGAGGCCTCTACAGTAGCCAGTGCAGCGTATGTTTCAATAATAGGAAGTGATGCACGGGTTATGTTTGTATATGGGCAGGTGTCGCTGCCTTGTGTGTATTCCCAGATACCGCTCCAATCAACCACTGCGTACGAAATATCAGTTCTGTCATACGTACACACTGCAGTGAGGTCAGCAGCACTGGGTCCTTGGCCTTCTGTATTTAGTTGCAGATTTTCTGAACGAGCTTGCGGGTGGGTGTTAATGATGTGCACGTCAGTAACATTTGTTGCAAGCAGTAGATCTAAGACATCCTCATCATATGAAATATGGTTTGCGCTACTCAGGTCAGTAATATTTTGCCAGTGAGTAGCACCAACATTGTCTTTATATAGCACATATGCAGCTTGTACCGTCTCTACGCGGTTTGCGAACTGCAGGGTCTGCATGCCACTTTCGCAGGTCGCATTGGTAGATATGTTTGGTACCGTGTACTGCGCACGAGGCTCTCCGGCGTAGGTTGTAAATGCCGCGCTGTCTCTACCTGTGCCAAAGATAAGATCCGCGATACTAAGTCCTGTCGTATCAGATCCAGATCCCGAATTCCCACCAGAACCTGTTGATCCTGAGTTCCCGTTGTTTGTATTGCTTCCAGACCCTGAACTCCCGCTAGACCCTCCTGTTGTATTTGTACCCGGTGGCCCGTAGTTAGGATGGTTAGTTCCTTCAGGAAAAGATCCCCCCGAGAAGGATCCTCGACTATTGTTGCCACATAATCCATCTAAGTAATCAGGACACAACGAATCATCAGAATCTATACCGACACCCTGTACAATAATATTTACAATACCCCATATCGTCAAAAGAAGCACAAAAGCAGCAATCCCATAAAACGCACTACGCTTTGCTTTGTCTCGGTCACTCTCATTTGCTCCGCCGATAATAAAGTATCGGACGATATTGATCATGAAGAAGAGGAACGCAATCCCAAAGAAGAAGGGAAGGAGGATGTGATTGATGAAGAGGCTTACGGTAACCAGTAGTTCTTGTGCAGTACTCCCTTGTGCAAAGGTAATAAAAGGAAGTAAAAAGAGTATCCCGGTTAGTAGTGAATACTTTTTGTACGAGTTGCGCGTATAGATGTTTTTCATATCACTATAATACCGCACTGTACCTATATACTGTGTAATCTAAACCCCATATTGACAAAGATGGATTATTGTGTATAATATTGAGCAGTGAAAAGGGAATGATCCCAGAAAATAGTTGTCATAGAACGACATGAACATTTGAGGTATAAAAAATGAAGAATGATCGTATTCACCGAAATCTTTCACGGATGCCAACCCCAGTTGAAGACACTTGGGAAGACCGGGTTGTAGATTTTAAAAATTCGGTTGTTTCCGAATTTAAGCAGCAACCATTGAATATGGTATGCATGACTGCATTTGTATTGATTGTTGTCGCAGTGATTTTTTATGTATTGGGAATCTATTTCCCAACGTTTGATCCGTCACGTTGAAATGATGCCAGGCCCGCAAGAATTTGCGGGCCTTTTATTTTTTTAACCCCTTACATTTTCTACATTTATTTGGTATAGTAGCGGTCACTTGTGGGTTCACACGAGTACGCAGGTTAGAATAAGATACAAAGCGATAATCGTTTCCCGTCTGCGGCTGTAAGCAAAAGCTTCCATCCGCTGTGTTCAGAAACAATATAAAAGTAAACTTTGATATTTTCTTCACTTGCGGCTGTAGCTCAGTTGGTAGAGCAGTCGCCTGATACGCGAAAGGTCCTAAGTTCAAATCTTAGCAGCCGCACAAACGGGCAGAATAGAAAAACACCATCCGTATGGATGGTGTTTTTCTATTCTAGCAAGTGACCTGCGTCACTTGCGGCCCGTTTGTGAAGCGGAGCGTTGTGAGAAGCCTCTCCTTGGCGACGAACAGCGAGCTCGGGGAGGAAGTTCTTATGAACGTAGTGAATTAGAAACTTGACCCCAAAAGCCCCCCCCATTGACGCACCCCTCAGATATGGTTATATAGCTTTAGGTTGCAAAAGGAGTAATGCACATGAAGACTGGCATAAAGACTCGTCGTGAGTCTCAGCACGCTGATGACTTCATCAGTAAACGCACGGCACGCAAAAACCGGCCACAGCTCACAGTGGGAGATACTAAAATTCACGGGAAAGTCGTCCATTTTATTTCCAGTAAAGGGTGTGGATTTATACAGCCGTCTAGTGGCGCTGCACGAATTCACTTCTCAATGGATAATGTCCCAGACGACAGAAAGAAATGTGTCGGCGTTGGAAGAGTGGTGTATCTTGATGTTCTTCAAGGGAAGCCGATTGTACGAAGGAAAACAAAACGGCCAACATTGACTGCTAAAATTCGATCAACCAAACAGGGATAAACAAAAATGGTATGCACCACGCATACCCTTTTCTTCTTACAAGGTTCAACCTTGTAAGCCCCCCCCCTTTTTCGTCTTTGCGAGGCCACAGCCGTGGCAATCTAGCGCCAACACCCCCAACCCCTTTCTTTTTCCCCTCTAATTCATTACACTACACCCATGTTACACACAGACTATTTCAAAGATAAAAAGGTGACCGTTATGGGGCTCGGTCTTCTTGGGCGTGGCGTTGGTGACGCAGCCTACATCGCGAAAGCCGGAGCCTCAGAGGTGATCGTTACTGACTTGAAGTCTGAGACCGAACTAGCTTCTTCTATTGAGCAACTCAAAGAATACAAAAACATCACATTCGTATTAGGCGAACACCGTAGAGAAGACTTCCAAAACCGCGATATGATCTTGGTTGCAGCGGGGGTACCTATGAACTCAGAATACCTTGCGTACGCAAACGAAGCACAGATTCCCCTGAAGCAATCAGCAGCACTCTTTGCTGAACTCGCACAGGTGCCTATTGTAGGAGTCACAGGGACCCGTGGGAAGAGTACGGTGACGCAGATGATCCACCACACGTTGAGTCTCGCTACAGGCGAACCTATCCTTCTTGGTGGAAACATCCGTGGCGTATCAAATCTCCAACTTCTTAATGAAGTGACTGAAGATTCTTTGTGCGTTATGGAGCTTGATTCATGGCAGCTGCAAGGTTTTGGTTGGGCAGGCATCTCACCACAAATTGCCGTGTTCACGAATCTGATGGAAGATCATATGAATTACTATGGTGGCGACATGAATGCCTACTTCATGGACAAAGCGAATATCTTCAAAAACCAAGAGGGGACAGGGGTGTTGGTGACCACACCTGAGGTGTTTGAATTATCTAAAGGTAAGGACATTACACTTCAGCAAGAAGTGATCCTTGCTGACAGTTCTGTGATCCCTGAGGACTGCCTGCTCGCGATGCCTGGTGAGCACAATCGTCTGAATGCAGCACTCGCATACGAAGCACTCAAGGCCATCAGTCTTTCTGACGATATGATCTTCGAAGGCTTCGCAAGCTTTGGGGGTGTAGAGGGACGGCTTCAATATCTTAAAGAAGTTGATGGGGTAAAAATTTATAATGATAATAACGCTACTACACCAAATGCGACTATCGCAGGCATCAACGCAGTACAAAAAGGAAAGAACGTGATCCTCATCGCTGGAGGTGCATATAAGGAAGTAGACCCTAAGCCGTTGGTGGATCCTATTGCAACATTTGTAAAAGAAGTGATTCTGACCCCAGGGACAGGTACTGACATGCTGCTTGAGAAAGTGCCTGACGCACTAGTGGTTGAAAATCTAGAGCAGGCGATCGAGGAAGCGCGATTGGTCGCAGAGTCCGGTGATGTCATCCTCTTTAGTCCAGCATTCGCGTCATTCGGACAGTATGCAAACGAGTATGAGAGGAATGATGAGTTTGTTGATTTGATTGAGAAAATATAAATATGGCATCTATAAAAAAAACACACTTCGTTGGAGTAGGAGGAATCGGTATGTCGGGCTTAGCCCGACTGTATTTGCATGAAGGTGCGACAGTAAGTGGTTCTGATATGACAGAGACAGAAAACACCAAGAAACTTGAAAAAGAAGGTGTAGCTATTTCCTATGAGCAAGTAGCTGAAAATATTAGTTCGCGCTCTGAACTCGAACTTGTTGTGTACACCGAGGCAATGGCAGCGGATCACCCTGAACTTGTTGCAGCCCGCAATGCAGGGATTCGTACCGTGAACTACTTTGAAGCATTGGGAGAAGTTGCTAATGAGTACTACTTGATCGCCGTTGCAGGAACTCACGGGAAGACAACCACCACTGCAATGCTTATCGATATTCTTGAAGAAGATAGTTTTGATCCGACGGCGATTGTAGGATCACTACGAACCAAGACAGGGAGTAACTTCCGCGCAGGGAAGAGTAAGTACTTTGTAGTTGAGGCGTGCGAGTACAAGCGAGATTTTCTCACGTTGGTACCCGACGTGCTGGTGATTACAAACATCGAACTGGATCACACTGATTACTATAAAGACCTTGAAGACGTACAGTCGGCATTCTCTGAGCTTGTGAACATGGTTCCTGAGGAAGGGGCGATTATCACGCTTGCTACCCACCCAAATATCCACCCCGTGCTCGAAAATGCACAGGCAAAGATTTTTGACTATAAAATTGAAATCTTCCGATCACTCGCACTAAAGCAACCTGGGCTACATAACCGAATGAACGCAGGAGCAGCGCGCGCTGCAGCATTGGTACTCGGTGCTGATAAGAACATCATCGGGGAAGCACTAGAAAACTTCGCAGGTACTGCACGCCGATTCGAATACAAAGGAGAGTGTAACGGAGCGAAGGTCTACGACGACTACGCGCATCACCCAACAGCTATTGAGTTGGCAATCGCCGGCGCCCGCGAACTCTATCCGGAAAGAAAGGTGACAGTCGTATTCCAAAGTCATACCTACTCACGTACACATGAATTGTATGACGGTTTTGTCGATTCTTTAGCTAAGGCAGATCGAGTGTTGATGACACCTATCTATGCAGCGCGTGAAGAAAATGAATCAGGAGTATCTGCAGAGAAGCTATCACAAGCGATTGCAACAAAGGGAACTGAGTCATCATTTTTCCATACGCTTGATGCTGCAGGTCTTGCGGTTATAGAATCGGTATCATCAGATGATGTTGTTCTCGTTATGGGAGCTGGGGATATAACAAATGTTGCAACACAGTTGACCAGTTAATTGTCATGGGGTATTGTGCAAAGTAGTTAAGTAACCAAAGGAGAAGACAAATGGGTATTGATGTTTTTACTGGCGCGGGTCCATGTGGACCTCAGGCATACATTCCGACCACGATCATTGCAGTTGGGTTATCTGTCCCTATTAACTTTAACGGGGACTCATTGCTCATACAACAAATCGTACGTGAAAATCTTGCCAAGAAGACTCTTGTCGACACCATCGGAGTTGATGCACCTACTGCATATGGCGTTGTCTGGGGTGACGATAGGGCAGATGAGGCATACGGATACAACGTTTGGTATTTTGCAGGGGCAGGTATTGGAGGTGGATGGAATCGAGGTTCAACGTTTGAAGAGGATGTGGAAACATTTAAACGTTTTCCGTCCTGCTTACTTATCATCGAGAAGGATTTTTATTCCCGATTAGAGAAAATGGCAGAAGCTGCAGGTTCGAAGATTCAGATGCTTGAATTTGAGCATCCTGATCTTTTGGGTCTTAGATAAATCATAAGGCACTACGTTCATACGTAGTGCCTTTTATTACGATATCCGCATGTGCACTTGTAACCTTTTTAAACTATAGCGTGTATAATACTCTGACAATTACATAACAGTATCCAGAGTACGGGAGAGGGATTTGACCTTTTGACCCCGTCCGCAACCTCTTGCCTAAATGGTAATAAGGTGCGACATTCAACTAAAGTATTTCTTTAGGTAGATGCATGAAACTCCTGGATGCACCCTCGTGGGTGCATTTTGTATTTGTACATAATAATTTAAGTACACAATAATATGATGAAAACAGCAGAATGCGTGTCTCCAGGGCATCCAGATAAAGTATGTGACCGAATTAGTGACGCAGTGCTTGATGCATATTTAACACAAGACCCTGCAAGTCGTGTGGCAGTTGAATCAATCGGTTCTCACGGAAAGGTGTGGGTGACAGGGGAGGTGACTACTACCGCAACTGATGTGGACGTGGTA
>JBLHQB010000003.1:0-47243 GCA_047624725.1 Patiriisocius sp.
CATGTCCTCAATGAAGGACTTGGCTACGTGTGGATATTTAAGTATGGAATTTGATGATGAAAAGGGAGAAGAGTATGAAATTCGAGCAAGAAATGCAGCTAAGAAAGTTCGTGCAATAGAGAATGCATTTGCATCTTACATTGGAGGCAGCGCGGAGGCAGAGCTTAAACAAGCTATGGATTTAGATTATGGAAAAATAAACAAGAGAGGTGAAGTTGCCCCTGAAGGTAAAAGATTTACTATTTTAGGTGATTTAATTGACGAAACAGACTGAGAATAAGCAGAAATTCTTAATAATTATTAATGTAAATGAATAAAAAAGATTGGACAGAAGAACTTAAAAAAATATTCGCCAGTGAGATTGATGAGAATCCCTCAATGATAGGTTATTTTCTTGAGCTGTATCCTTCAAAGGAGTTCTGGGATGAGTTTTCTAATATTGCGGAACAGGATGATGCAGCCTACGGCGTATTGGGAGCGATCCGGTCACATTTTTTTGACGAGGATGAATGTGAAAAATTTATCTTTAGATGCATAGCGGGAGAAGATGAAGCTGTTAAAAAAGGTCTATCAATTTTAAGAAGTTATTCTAAAGCTGGATTCAGGTCGTTTAAACGTGACGCTAAAACGAATAAATATCACTCACTCCGTTCTCTTGATAGATATACTCCGTATACCTCAGAAGAAAAAAAGACATATCGTAAGTTTAGACAATTAACCAGAGAGAAGGGCTTTAACAATGATGTTCAATTAATTCGTGATGAATATGAACTAAACTTTGGTGACGTGTCATTTAATGAGGGTGATTACAAGGAATTTAATGAATATGATATAGGTGGTTTGATATGGAATGAAACAACAGATCTGTTGATTAAATATGGTCTATCTACCAGTTTACGACGCGGTCTTGCTGTGTACATAGTTTTTACCGAGGTACCCGTGCATTTGAACAGCCCTCATGCTGGGTCTTGTGAATTAACTGATCGTAATGATTCTTTGGAACATCAAAGGTTAATACGGAGTAATAAGCTTTATATGTCTGAAGACTCAGAAGAGGATGCTTCTCATAAACGTTTTGCTAAAAAGTTACAAGTTAATAATCTTAGAGAGTACCCTATATCAATACGTATAACTCCTCATGCCACGATAAGTGATATTAAAAAATTCGTAGAATTAAGTTCTGAAAGACTAAAAGAGCTACAACAGGTGTATCTACAGGAAAGGGTAGATACAAAAACTTTTAAGGTTCGCATTACAAACAAAAAATATGATTACATTTGGGAAAACCAGGATAATGATACTAGGCCAGTCTTGGCTGAAAAAGTAAATCAAAAATTTAGAACAAGACATGATGCTATTTATGTAAGGAACATAATCTCTAGAGAAAATAAGAGACGAGGCAAACCGTAGCAGGTTTTTGTTTGAAATATTGTTACGACATGAATAGTGGGGATTGGTTAATCTATTGTCATTAACCGATTCTTATGAATTTTAATGAATATATAACAACAGATTTATATGAGGCAGTGGTATTAAAATACACTGATCATAAATTAGAGTGTGTTGATAAGACACAGAGGCGAGCAGAGTTCTGCTTTGCACGAAGAGCCGATACAGATGCCATATTGAAAAGTTACCGGGAAAGGGTTTTACGGGTCGAACCTTACGCCTTTTCTCTGTGTTTACGAGACATTAAGGACAGGCTGTACAACGGCTAATATGAAGCTTCAGGACCGTCACATAGACGAATTCATTACATTGTATGCAAAGCATTATGGTGTGGTTCTGGAGCGTGATACAGCGCTAGAGAAGGGTATGGAGCTATGTCGATTCATTCGAATAGTGTCTATGTCTGGAGAGGACAAAAATATAAATGAGTATGAAAACGTCAAAAATAGCACATAAGAGTTATATATCAATACAAAAAGAATGGTTCGATATGGTGAACGGAGGGGTTCTTACATTGAGTGATTTTTTAGTGTTGTTATGGCTACGTGACATTGCAAACATAAAAGGGGTGGCATTAGTTCAGTCCTATGCCTGGTTAGGAAGCATTCTGCCTTCTGGGAACACTTTGAAAACACATGCTATTGCCAAAATTCTAAAGAAATTACAGAAGCTCAAGTTGATTGACTACTCAAACACCCAGGGGAGTAGAAGTGGATTTCGCATCACCTTGTCCCATTGGCCAATAGGTTGCAACATGGCAAGAGTGTTTATTGATGAAAGTGAAGATGCTCCAGTCACAACTGGAGAACAGACTAAGATGATTAGTCATTCACAAGTGGAACTTAATGTTGAAAGTATAAAACACAAGTCAGTTGTAGATACAGACGTTGTAAAACATGGTCATAAGCCATCATCTATAAAGGACCTAATCACAAGTAGACAGATAGAGAAGGGGATCAAGAGTGAGAAAAACAACGATCGTCATTCAAATAAAACAACAAAGGTTTCAACGTATGTCCCTAGTTCGGAGATTGATGACCGTCTACACCGCATTGCAAAAAGTGTTGACGAAGAGTATATGGGTTTTGTTTTCTGGGTATATGGAGAGAAGAAAGATGAAGGTATTTCTGTTATGGATAAAGTGGCTGCTAATTTAATTGATTATCCAGGTCCAGTATCAAAACCTCGCCTATTTAATAGCGAGGTTTGCCGAAGGTTGCAGTTAGGTAAATACGATGCATAGTTGATTAAATATCAATAAATCATACTTTTGGTGGTTTTAGGTGGAAACTGCAATATTCAGACACATTATTAGCGTATTATATAAATACTATGAAAAACATGGATACATACAAGGCAGATAAGTATTTCTTGTATATTCGAAGGTCCCAAGATGCGGAAGATCGCCAGATGGCATCACTTGATGACCAAGAAAAAGAAATGAGGGAGGTGGCCAAGCGTCTCAACCTGAAAATTGCAGATGTCATTCATGAATCTCAATCAGCAAAACAACCTGGGAGACCTAAGTTTAATGAGATGATCGCACGTATTCACTCAGGTGAAGCTGATGGGATCCTTTGTTGGAAAATAAATAGACTTGCACGAAACCCTGTAGATGGTGGTCAGATATCTTGGCTGTTACAACAGCGTGTTATCAGCCATATACAGACATACACAAGAGACTACCAACCGTCCGATAATGTGATCATGATGGCTGTGGAGCTTGGTATGGCTAATCAGTTTGTGAATGATTTGAGTGTGGATGTGAAACGTGGAATGAGGAATAAAGCTGAGAGAGGGTGGAACCCACAAAGACTGTTACCAATTGGGTATAAGCACAACAAAGGCTACGAAAAAGGGGAAGATGAAATCATGACAAACGATGACATCCTGATTGTAGAGAGACTCTTTAGGGAGATGTTAACTGGTTCTTATTCCGCATCTGATATTCATCGACTCTCTATAACTTATGGGTTGCTCAGTAAAAAAGGGAAGCCACGTACGCTCCAAACTATAGTAAATATGCTTACCAGTGAATTCTACTTTGGACAGTTTGCATGGAAAGACCAGGAGGGTAATCAGGTGAAACATGCAGGTGTACACGCCACTATTTTGACCGAAGTTGAATATAATAGGGTGCAACAGCTATTGGGTAAGAAAGGCCGCCCAACACGTGTTAACAAGCTAGATTTCGCCTTCAGGGGGCCTGTTAAATGTGGAGAGTGTAGTTGTAGTGTTACCGCTGAACATAAGACCAGGTGTATTTGCAGTAACTGTAAATTTAAGTTTTCATGCAAAGTTCAGACGGAGTGTCCAAAGTGTAATACTGATATTTCAGAGATGGAAAACCCAAAGCTCTACAACAATGTGTATTATCACTGCACTAAGAAGAACAAGGAGGTGAAGTGTTCACAGAGCGTGATTGATGAAACGGATTTAGAGAAGCAGATATTGACGGAGCTAGGAAAAATAGAGATTAGTGATGATTTTTACCGATGGGCTGTAGAAGCTCTTAAATATATGCATGGAGATGAGATGGTGACTCAGGATGAGGTAGCTGAAAAGCTTGATAAGAAAGCTTCAGGACTACGTAACCGCCTCGACCAGCTTGTTGTGATGAGAGCTGATGGAGAGATCACAGGACAGCAGCTGTCTAAGATGAGTGAAGAATCTAACTCTGAACTAAGAGATTTAGAAGGTGAACAAAAACGATTGTATAACAGAATGTCAGAATGGGTAGTTTCTGCAGACAAGTACTTAACCTTTGCTGAGAAAGCTTGTGAGAGATTTAATATATCGAGTAACCAAGAGAAAAGAGAGATGCTTGAAACATTAGGTTCGACACTGGAGCTAATAGATAAAAAACTTAGAGTTGTAGTGCCCAATGAGCTGTTAGGGTTCAGTAACGTATATAAAAAGATGGGTAATGACTTAGGAAGGTTCGACACCAAAAAAGCCCTTGATATACAAGGACTTTCTGGGCAAAAGCGTGAAGCTTTTACTAATCTGTGCGCCGAGCAGGATTCGAACCTGCGTAGAATAAATTCGGGAAGTTTACAGCCTCCTGCGATTGACCACTCCGCCATCGACGCTTAAATTTTTTGTATATTCTTCTATCCAAAAGAGAATTTGCCGTAACAATTTCTTGTCTGAGTACCGAATATGTACTAGACCATACGGCATTTTATCTTTTTTATCAAGTCTTTGTCCCTGCTTAACATATGGTTTAGTAAATTGACCCTTAGAAACCGAGAGTTTTTTAGCCCAAAAGTCTATTTGCTGAGCTTGTTTTGTGGGTGATTTTGAGTGTGTATACAAAAAAACGCGCATACGTTTTTCTTCAACACCGCAAATTACGCGAAGGAAATGAATAAATAATTTTTGCATCTCTGGATCGCTATTTGCGAAATCGATCCCTGAACTTTTTTCGGTTTTATACCCTTCTGACCAATAGAGCATTACTCCAGAAATTTTTAATGCTTCATCATGTTTGGTAGAAATTTCCTTTAATGTGTAGGATAGTGGTTTTCTCTCAAATCGGATTTTGCTATTTACTGAAGGTTTCCTTCGTGCAATCTCGTTCTTCCGCATTGCATAGTACACAGCGTCGATTGAGCAGTTAAGAGTCTCCGCAATTTCGCGGGCACTACAATTCTGAGTATTGTATAAAAATGTAAGTTTCAGAATTTCTTTCTTGTTTAAACGTGCCATAAGAAGATTGTAATGATCAAAGTAGAGTGTACATAGAACTGCTATATTTGACTTATTATAACCCCAAGTTATCACATATTGGATAAACAGGGAAGTGGATGGGCGTGATACCATTAGGGAAATGAAATGGTGTAGCGCAATGGTTAGTCTGGTGACGGTATTCTTGTTCACGAACGTGAGTGGTGTTTTTGCGCAGGTGTTGGTTCCTGCTGGACGTAATGGTGATTTTAGCGCTTCGGGCTATGGGACGTGTGAGTTTATTGAGTTGGTGAATAATGGGATTGGGTTCCTTATTGGATTGTTTTCACTGCTTGCAGTTATTGTCTTTGTCTATGCAGGATTCCTGATGGTTTCTTCTGCGGGTAATATGCCGAGGATTCAGCAAGCACGAGGCTTGTTTACGAACGTCGCCATTGGACTAGTGATTATGCTCTCTGCATTTCTAGTGGTTAACACTATCTTGAGTGTTCTCTCTGGAGGGAGCGCGTTTAATTGGGAAACTATTGAGTGCTCGTATGAGAATCAGACGGGAGAGGCAGTAGGAATTGATATTACTCTTGAGCAATATGTTGCATCGGGACGGTGGGTGAGTACCGGGTCAGAATATGGTGGGGGCGGAGGTCAGGTGTCACCAGGAGGAACTTGCAGTATCGTAACCAGCGGAGCCTGTTCAGTAGATAGCTTACGCCCATATTTTGGTGCACGTGCAGAAGAGGCTTCACAGATTTGTAATATGGAGAGTGGTGGGGCCCCTGTTGCATCCCGGTCTGATATTTGCTGTGGAAGTCATGACCCGAGTCAGTGTGATAACTACTCCTTCTCTGGTGGGTATTTCCAAATTAACATTTTAGCCCATGGGAATTCCTTAGGATGTGCCTCTAATTTCTATGAACGAAATGGCTCTGGCACACAAGGTGATTGTATCCGCAGAACATCTGAAGGGATTTGTATCGGTTGGTCATGTAGAATTACTGATGTACCGGCATATCAAAGTTGTATGGCCAGGACTATGAGCCAGGATACAAATTTCGCTACCGCTGGTAGACTATTTAACCAAAGCGGTTTTCAGCCCTGGTCATGGTCTGCACGACGTTGTAATGTTCCGTTCTAATAATATGTTCAAAAATAAATTATTTGTTACTGGTGTTGTCGTAGTGGTCCTGGTAGCGACCTTAGTTTTTAGAATAGTTTTTCTTAGTGATGCACCAACTTCGTCACAATACCCAGAACTCCCTGATGTATCACTTGGTGAGTTTGATTCTAATGATCAAACCGAACCTGGAACTGTACTGAGTGGCCCCTCTGTACTTTCAGTAACCGGACAGCGCGTGCAAGTGCGTGATTTTAGTAATGATGCCGATACGTTTGTTTTTACGCCTGAAACGATTGTTCTTGGTGAAGAAGAAGGGCTCGTCGATACGCAATATAGAATTTTCTATTTTCCCGAGGATGGGAGCATCACCATTTCACTTCTGTCAGAACCGTTACACATTTCCCGTGAACTAGCCCAAGAAGAACTTGCAACATCGCTCGGTCTTTCTGAGGCCTTGTTATGTTCTTTTACTATTAGGGTAACCACACCGCGAACGGTGTCTGACCCGTATGCAGGACGCAACCTTGGCCTGAGTTTTTGTGATACTAGTGTATCTTTGAATTAATATGAAATACCTCACACTGTTACCATTATTTATTTTCCTACTCATTCCAGAATCAATTTCTGCACAGGGTTTCCTTACCTGTGTTGGGGATGATTGTAACTACTGCACATTGATACAAACAGTAAACTCAGTTACTGACTGGGTGCTGGTTGTATCTATTTTGATTGCAGTAATACTGCTTATGTATCAGGGATTTAGAATAGCAGGATCCCGAGGTGATGTGTCTGCATTTGCGCAAGCACGCTCAAGTTTTGCCAACATAGTTATCGGTATTTTTATCATCATGGCAGCAGGGACTATTATCGATACATTGATGAAGTCTGTGGCTGGAGGGCAATTTGGATTATGGAATCAGCCGACTAGTTGCGGGGGAGCATTTGAGGCTGGAAGTGCTACGGACATAGATATAGAACTTCATGAGCATGAGGCTTCTGAAGCACTTACTGATAACCCATACGGTGAAGGAGGAGTCTATGCTCTGGAAGGTCCAGAAGCAGGTACGACCGCACCACCGTCAGGTACTGCTGATGGTTCATTTACCTATCAATCAGGCATCTCAGCACAGCGTGGACACGCATCGCCCGCATTAAGTTCCATGCTCAATTGTATGGCACAACGAGTTCCGGGAAATGTTGGTCAAATTTCATCGATATCCGACAGTCGTATTGTTAACGGTTCACAAACGTTTCAGTCATGCGTATCTGGAGGTTGTGCACACGTGAGAAACTCTCGTCACTATGGTGGTGCTACCTGCACAGGAAGTTCATACGCAGTAGATTTTGGTGATGAACAAAATGTAGGGGTTATTTGTCAGGCAGCAAATGCTTGCGGAAGTGTGAGCAGTTGTAGCGTGCATAACGGTAATCACGTTCACTTAAGTCTACCCTTGTCTTGTTAATATGAAACTATTTTCCTTAGTCAGTCTCTTCTTTCTTTTGCCAAGTATGATCTTCGCGCAGGGTGGTCTTGTGGCGTGCACGGGCGGGGACACGTGTGGGTTTTGTGAGTTGGTGTTGATGGTAAATAATATTGTTGAATGGTTGGTAATTATTGTGACTACGCTGACCGTGCTCCTTATAGCGTTTGCTGGATTTCGATTGATTACCTCAGGAGGTGACGCGCAGGCATTACAAGACGCGAAGAAGTATCTCTTTAATGCACTTATCGGAATTTTGATTATTCTTGCTGGATGGACGATTGTGGATACGGTATTAAAATTGGTAGCAGGTGGTGACTTGGGAGTATGGCAGCCACTATCGTGTGAGTACGCGAATCCTGCTGGAGAAATTCGGGATTATGAAGTTACCAATACGGTCAATGTTGCAGAGAGTAGGCCAGCTGGAGGAGGGGGAGTCCTGCCTGTTGCGGGCACTGGTGCGAATGGTCCAGCTGGAGGTGCAGTGCCTTCTGAAACTGGAACCACTGTTCCAGGAGGAAGTGCTGGTACAAATGGCCCGGCTGGTGGTACTGGGTCTACAGGGAATGGATCTACGGGCAGCACACCGTTGGATATAACTATTGGCGGAAATGTTCCTCAAGAGGTGACCCCCATTACTGATACCACGGTATACACAGTTAATCCGAGTGCTTCGTATGTGATCCATGAACCTGCTATGACTGAGTATGGTATCGAGGCGGGGGAGAGTCATGGCAATGCTATTGAGATAGTGGGAGTGTATAACAATAGAATGCTGTATGTACGGGATTTGGTTGAGGGTAGAGAGTATGCGTTGGGGTGTCAGTTGGTGATGCCGGTGTTGGAGGGGTGTTAGGAAAAGAGAAAATTGAGTTAGTTACTGTTAATTTAGTCAGGAGATACTCTGGTCCCTGGCGGTCACAGGTTACTTACTATAACTGTTCGCATGTGCTCCACTTCTACTAAGTACCTTCGGCCCACGTGGACTCGTCCCGCTTTTTCTAATTCGTTGCACTCATAAGAACGCTGGACGCGACTCGCTGTTGCGTCGCCTAGGAAGGGCTCCTCACAACGCTCCGTCGTTCGAGCCCGCGCCGCACGTGACGCAGGTCACGTGCTTGGGCCCGCAAAAGAAAAAACTCCCCTGAGGGAGTCATTTTCTTTTGCGGGCAAGAAACCTGGCTTTCAGAACTGCATAGGAAGAGGGAGTGTATCAAGTCGAGTATTGCTACTTTGCAAAGTTTGGTATCATAGACAGATATGAAAGATACTCTAAACAATATTGCGTATATTGATGGTCAAAATCTGCACCTCGGTACAACAAACCGTGACCCAAAGTGGAAGGTTGATTTAGCTCGCTTTCGTGTATACCTAGAGAAGAAATATCACGTTACTAAAGCATATTACTATCTAGGGTATGTGCAGGATGGAACTACTTACGAAAAGTTGTATGAAGAAATACAAGAAGCAGGTTTTATCCTTGTGTTCCGTGAACATAACTCTGCGATGAAAGGAACAAAGAAGGGGAATGTTGACTCTGACATTATCTTCTCGATTATGGAACGTATGTATAAGAAAGAAGAGTTTAATAATGTCGTTCTTGTTTCGGGTGATGGTGATTATAAAAAGTTAGTTGATTTTTTGATTGCAGAGGATAGGTTGGAAAAAGTTTTATTTCCAAAGCAACGATATGCTTCATCTTTATACAACAGTATTGGTGAATGGTATCGAGCTGATTTGTCAGAACCAGATACTCGAAAGAAAATAGGAAAATGAAAAAGGGGCCTTAGGTAATTAGCCGTTCGGTCCCCTTTCTCTCGTGATGTTTATATAATAACGTAGCTAGGTTTTCTGTCAAGGGTTCTGGAGAATGATGTCAGGTACCATTAATTTAGTAAGGAGATACTTTAGCCTGCTGGCGGTCACAGGTTACTAAGTATAATTCTTCACTTCGAAATGGGGTCAGCCACCATTAATCTAGTTAGGTAGTACTCTAATCCTGCTGCGGTCACGAGTTACTAAGTGTTCTCACTAGCTTCGCTGGTTGTGAGCACTAAGTACTCTCGACCCCGGCTCGTCTGACGTGCTCGTAAACTCCGCGCGACATGACTCCGCCTCCCGTCAGAGCAGTAAGTGCCTCAAGGCACTTACTGAAAATAAGACACCTGATACGAAAGTATCAGGTGTCTTATTTTTGCTCTGGCGGGCAAGAAACATGGCTTTCAGAACTGTATAGGGAGAGGGAGTATATCAAGAGTAGTATTCAGGTGTTGCAGGAGTTTGTTCTGTAAAAAAAGCCGCCCCAGATTGGAACGGCTTTTGATCAGTAGTCACACCTTATCCATGAATGGATATTGACATACTGATTGAAATCAAGCAAAGCGCAGGGATGGGGCTAAAGATAAGTGCAGTTTTGCACGCTTTAGCTTTTCCAAAATCTTCCTTCCTGATTTCGTAGATACCCAAACCGAGCAACACGCTTGGCGCAAGTGTGAACAATAGAAAGTCCATATTTGGTACTCCTTAAATAAACCAACGTCATTATAGCATGTAAAAGCCAGTATGTCAATTTTTAGTTCAAATTATAACTTCGGTTATATGAATAAACACAGCAAAAGATGGATATTTTCTGAAAGCGGTCACGAATCACTAAGTATATCCCTTCGCTCCGCTCAGAATCTACTAAGTGTTCTCGACCCCGACTCAGCTATCGTACTCGCTTACGCTGCGTGCGATATGCTTCCGTCTCCCGCTGCGGTCACGAGTTACTAACTATTTTATTTCACTACGTTCATAAACTAGTAAGTACTCTCGACCCCGACTCGCTGTTCGTCGCCTAGGAAGGGCTCCTCACAACGCTCCGTCTCCCGCCAGAGCCGTAAGTGCCTCAAGGCACTTACTAAAAAGAAGACACCTGATACTTTTGTATCAGGTGTCTTCTTTTTGCTCTGGCGGGCCCACGTGGACTCGAACCACGGCCGCTGGTTTTGGAAACCAGAATTCTACCACTAAACTATAGGCCCTTAAAATCTCTGGGAGAGATTTAAAGCATAGTGCAAAACGCACTTCACTTTTCATCCAGCTCCTCTGCAGATCAGTGTCCGGGGGATTGTTTAAGCATAGTGCAATACTCTGCTCAACAATCACCTGTATCGGATACCAGACCTGCTTTCGCATACGTCTGGGTGAGAAATTACTCCCATCTCCAATATCGGATCGCTACATAGTAGTCGAAGCTACGCGATAGGTCAATTGTTCAAGAAGGATTGTACTGTGGCGTTGATTTCTTCGGTCTGGTCTTTGGTGAACCACTGGACTGACTTATCTTTCTTTAGCCAGGCGATCTGCTTCTTTGCGTACTGCCAGTTTTTCTCGATGAACTTTTGAAGGAACTCTTCTTGGGTGATGGTCTGGTCGTATAGCTCTAATCCTAAGATGTATTCGAAGCCGATTTCGTGTAGGCGTTCTCGGGTGAGACCTGAGTCTAGGAGGTTTTTGATTTCCCCCATGTAGCCCATCTCAAGCCACGCCTCTGCGCGTTGTTTGAATCGGACTCGCAATGCTTCTTTTTCGGTGATGATTCCGATAGTCAGGACGTCGTATGGTTCGTTAGTTGGGATTACAGGCACACTTCCTATGCAAGCGATTATCTCTATTGCACGGATGAGTCGTCGTCGGTTTTGTGGATCGACTTCAGCAGCTCGGCGGGGGTCGTGTTCGCGCAGTTCGTTGTAGAGCTCTTCGGTGGTGTTTTCTTCTAGCTTTGCACGCAAGGCGGGGTTGGGGGCTACTGGGGGCGCGGTAATGCGACCGAGGAGTGTATCTACATAGAAAAAGGTTCCTCCGGCGATGATGGGGAGGCTGTTGCGTGCAAGGATACCTTCAAGAGCGTCTGTCGCGTCGTTCTTGAAGTTGTCAGCGTTGTATATAGCGGTTGGGTCAACCATGTCCAAGAGATGGTGGGGGATGCCTTGCATTTCTTCTGTGGTGACCTTGCCACTACCGATATCGAGTTGTTTGTATACTTGTCGTGAGTCAGCGGAAATAACCTCGCCGGAGAATTGCTTTGCGAGTTTAATGGAGAGTGATGTTTTACCTGAGGCTGTGGGGCCTGCGATGGTGAGGATTTTGGGTTTTTGCATTAAGGGGAGTGTAGCATTTGGGAGGGGAGGGCTCAATGGGAGGGACTTGGTCAGGAGTCGGTTATTTTTATATTCCCTTTGGTCATTAAAAATATACCGCTCACGACCCTGGCTCGTCTGTTGCCAAGGCAACATGACTGCGCCTTTCAAGTCCCTCGCGAAAGTGCCTCAAGGCACTTTCTCTCCTGCACAAATGAAAAGACTCCCACGGGGGAGTCTTTTCATTTGTGCAGGAGGAGGGACTTGAACATTACATGTTCTGTACAGGTTGTCACCATTTTCTGAGGAAAATGCTAGGCAACCTTTTCGATCCCCTCCCAAGGTGCAGCTAATACTCAATTAAAAGCTCCACGTATTCGCTCTTACTTTCGTTTATCTGTGCCTCGGGAGGGAATCGAACCCTCACCCCTTACGGAACACGATTTTGAGTCGTGCGCGTCTACCAATTCCGCCACCGAGGCATCTCTGTGTCCAAGAGTGTACCAGATTATTGCGAAGTTATAAACAGGGGGCCTGCGTATTGGGTATGGTAAAATAATTGAAACGAGTCCAGTTTTGGAAGTAAAAGCTCGCTTTTTTGTATTGTACTTATGGCATTTCAAGGTGATTCTATTTTCTGGGTGGAGGTAGGGAAGGTTGTTCCTAATCCATTCCAACCACGTCGTGAATTTAACGAGGATAAACTCAAGGAGTTGTCTGAGTCTGTTCGTATGTACGGTATCCTGCAACCGCTTACGGTGACCCGTAAGGAGATTCAGCGTGCTGATGGTGCATTCTATACTGAATACGAACTCATTGCAGGAGAGCGACGTTTACGGGCTTCTAAGCTGGCAGGACTGGAGCAGGTGCCGGTGATTATCCGTTCTGGAGAAGATACTGATCAAGAGAAGCTTGAGTTGGCAATTATTGAAAACTTGCAGCGTGAAGATCTTAATGCTGTTGACCGTGCCATAGCGTTCAAGCAACTTGCTGAGGTGTTCACACTCTCTCATGCACAAGTGGCTAAGAAGGTGGGGCGATCACGAGAGTACGTTTCTAATAGTATTCGACTACTAGGGCTTCCTGAGTGCATGCTTAACTCGCTGAAGCTTGGAGATATTTCTGAGGGGCACGCACGAACGCTTTTGATGCTTAAAGAGCGTCCTGAAGAGCAAGACGTGGTGTATCGTGAGATTCTGCTTAAGAAACTATCTGTTCGTGAGGTTGAGCGTATTGCACGAAAGATCGCTACTGACAAAGTACGGAAGAAGAAGTGGAGTGATACTGATGCGCATCTGATTGCTATTGAAAAAGAATTTACTACTACACTTGGAACTCGCGTACAGATCTCTAAGACAGACTTTGGCGGAAAACTAACGATCGATTATTTCTCAGATGAGGATCTTCAGAAGCTACTCCAGCTGATGAAGTCTGAAGAAGAGGAGAAGAAAAATGACGAAACTGAAGAAGGGGAGGAGTCAGGAACGGTGATTACTGAGATGTCCTCTGAGGCTTCTATCATGGCAAAGATCAGTGCAGCAACGCCATTGGCGGTTGTGCCAGAGGTAATAGAGCAGACACAGGAACCAGTAATCGAAGTGCCAGCCGGTATTGAACAGCTACAGGAGCTTGTAGATACTGAGGCAGTTGGGTACGTAGCGCCGGATAGTCCGATTATTGCAGATGAGGTGATCCTTGATGTAGTAGAAGACGTAGCACTCAATGAAGATCTAGAAGGTGGTGATGGGGTTATTGATTCTCCTGCAGAAACGCTTGCAGCAATTGCGCAGCAAGCACCAGAGTCTCCAATTACCGAAGAGCGTGAAGAATTATCTTCAGCGTTGGATACTGCAATGGCTGATCCTATTGCAAGTGTTGCACAAAGTCTTACCTCTGAAGTTCCTGAGGTAACTCCGGTAGTGGAAGTTGCATCGTCACCAGAGCCAGAACAGGCGCAAGCTCCAGAGCCTATGCGATCACCCGTTGACTTGGGAAGTGATGAGTTTTCATTTGTCCGTGAACACGGTGAACAGGCACGAGAAAAGGATCTAGTAATGCCGTACCAGAGCCAGCAATCAGAACCTGTCGTTGAGACTACAGCTCCATCAGAAATGACTGAAACTCCCGTGAAGGAGGAGGAAGAAAGTGAAGATGAAGATTTGTACTCTATGAAGAACTTCTCTCTGTAGAAGGTGTGATTAAAAAGAACGCGACCCGAATGGGTCGCGTTCTTTTTATGTTAGTGCTCCATCTCAGCAAGTGCAGATTTTATTCGGCGCTTAGCAACTGATGTCTGTGCCATTTGTACCCATTTTGGTGTCGGGTGGGCGTTCTTCTTTGTCTCGATCTCTACAATGTCACCATTTCGTAGTCCTTTGTCTAGTTGTACGAGCTTGTTGTTTACCTTCACACCTGCAATATGATTTCCCACCTCTGAGTGGATTGCGTAGGCAAAATCAATAGGGGTCGCACCAGAAGGAAGGTCAACCACGTCTCCGTTTGGGGTAAACACGAAGATTCGGTTACTAAAGAAGTCAGTACGCATGTCGTCGACGAACTCTTGCCCTGATGCTTTTTCGTGTGTGTACATTTCACCGATCTGATGGATCCAGTTTGGAATTTTTTGCTTGGGAGAAATATTCTTGCTCGCATCAAGGTCTTCGTGTTCTACATTGTTTCTCCATGCGAACGGACGGAAGAGGGTAGGGACGAGGTTTGAAAACCATGCAGCCGTAGTCTTCTCTTTATTGCCGTCAGTTTCAGCCTTGTAGATAAGGTGTGCAGCGATACCGTATTCAGCCTCATGATGCATTTTCTGCGTACGTATCTGAATTTCAAGAATAGTCCCGGCTTTGGTAATTGCAGTGGTGTGGATTGATTGGTACCCATTTGGCTTTGGAAGGTTGATGTAGTCCTTTACCCGCTTCGGCAACGGACGCCATACAGTATGCACAATTCCCATTGCCCGATAACAGTCCTCAACACTATCAACGACAATACGCATTGCCAGAAGGTCATATACATTATCGATGTCCCATTCTTTGCGCTTGAGCTTGTGGTACAAGCTGTATAAACCTTTTACACGATACGATGTTTTGAAGTCCATTAATCCTGAGTCAGCAAGTTTCTTTTGAAGAATCTTTCGTTCTTTCTCCAGAAGTGTCTGAGATTTACCAACGCGTCGTTCAAGCACGTCACATACTCGTTTATGTTCCTTAGGGAGTACGTAGGGAAACGCAAGGTCTTCAAGTTCCTTACGGATAAGTCCCATCCCGAGACGGTGGGCAACAGGCACATAGATCTCAAGAGTCTCTGTAGCAATACGTAGTTGTTTCTCGGCAGGCACGTGTTCGAGTGTCTGCATGTTATGCAGACGGTCTACGAGTTTCACAATCAGTACACGAATATCCTGACTTGTTGCTACAAACAGTTTACGCAGACTCTCGTTATGGCGGTCAGTCCCGTAGTACCGCACTGAACTTAGCTTGGTCACTCCTTCTACCAAGAACAAAATTTCTTCACCAAACTCACGCCTGATATCTTCAGAGGTAACCTCAGTATCTTCAATAGTGTCATGCAAGAGCCCTGACGCGATTGTATTTGGCCCCATACCCATTTCTGCCAGGTTCCGGCCCACAGCAGCCACATGGCTCATATATGGCTCACCAGAGTATCGTTTGTGTCCCTCATGGGCCTTCTGTGCATACTCGTATGCCTTCTCAATAAGACGCCGATCAGCATCAGTAGGTTTGTTGAGATTTGCAATGATAGATTTTGCAGTAGTCATTGCTTGATTTTACGCGTTTGTATGCGATGTGCAAGATTTTTGAGTTTACAGCAGAGATAAAATTGACATAAATTTATTATGTAGTATAAATATGTTGTCAACAGCAGGTTGGCTAAAAAACCGTGCCTAAGGCACAGGCAACGAAAGTGATAAAAAAATGAAAAAATTTACATACAATCTTCCCAATGGCTGGGAAACAATGACTGTAAAAATCGGGGGCAAAAAAGTTCTTCGTTACGGGCGCATGAAACAACGTGGCTATGAACATAATGCAGAAAATGCACCGCTGCGTGCAGATGGAGCTTTGTATGACCGCAACAATCTGCTTCTGCAAATCAAACCCCAGGGTACTGCTCAGCAAGCGTCGCTCGGGAAAAAGTCTAAGACCATGTTGCAAAAAAGTTTGAATCAACGAGTTGCCGACCTGCGGGGCACGTTGGATCCACGGCCGGGATTTGGGCTGCACGCAGATATTTAATTTGCAAAATTAAACACAGAAAGAGCTCGCATATTTTGCGGGCTCTCATTTTATATAACGACCAATAAAAAACTGATGCCAATTGCATCAGTTTTTTAGTTACCCGTCCAGCGATCTTCTCAAGGGTGAGAAAAAATCGGGACATACATTCTGAATAGTCGCTACGCTCCTTTCATCATCCAATTTTCAACAACTCAATCGCATCCTCAACAGTGAAGTTATCAAGATTTGCTTTCTCTGGAAGCATCACTCGCTTGAATCCTTTTCGCAGATAACGACCAGACTTTGATTCGTAGACGTTTACCAGCTTCTTGGTCTTTTGATTGATTCCAAGCTCTTTAATCAACGTTTCACCCTTACGTCCTTGCTTAGGTTCTTTAAAGATGTTCATCGCACGACGAAACGTGATGTCGTAGGGATTGTCTTTGCCTTTAAGCGAACGGTAATCTCCAGCGTGCACAATGTACGGTCCGAAGCGTCCTGTGTTTGCAGTTACTGGTTCTCCCGTTGATGGGTATTCTCCAAGATCACGAGGGAGGAGGAGTAGCTTCGTTGCTTCTTCTACGGTCACATCCTCAGGCTTAATTTCTTCAGGAAGTGCAGCACGCCGTGGCTTTATCATATCCTTCTTCTTCTGTCCCTTTACCTTTTCTGGTGTAGCCCCAAGTTGGATATATGGCCCGAATCGTCCGGTAAGTACATAAATATCCTCACCTGTTTCTGGATGCTTTCCAATAGGTTCATCATCCTTGAGTTCCTGCCCGTCGATCATTCGTGCACCATCACACTCAGGGAAGGTTGCACATGAAAGGAATTTACCTGCGCGTCCGAGTTTGATTACCATGTCTTTCTGACAGGTCGGACATTTAAACTCTTCTGGTCCTGGTCCGAGGTTTGTTAGTTTCTCAATATCTTCCTTGGAAGCCACTGCTTTCTGGAATGGTTTATAGAAGTCACCGAGTACCTTCTTGTACTTTTGTGTTCCTTCAGCAATACCATCAAGATTCTCTTCCATTGCACTGGTGAATTCATCATCAATATAGTCAGCAAAGTGCTCTTCAAGGAAACTTGAAACCACATCTCCGGTGTCAGTAGGGATGAGTGTTCGACCTTCTTTAATCGTATACCCACGATCAATAATAGTTCGCATGATAGACGCGTAGGTTGATGGGCGTCCAATACCTCGCTTCTCAAGCTCTTTAATCAGACCAGCTTCTGAGTATCGGTTTGGTGGTTGTGTTTGCTTTGCTTCAATTTCCACCTCTTTGAGGTTGAGTGTGTCACCAACAACAATCTTCGGTACTTCTGTATCTTCTCCTCGAGCACGAGGGTCAGCGATAAGCCATCCGTCAAACACAACACGCGATCCGTTTACACTAAAGTCTGGAATTTCTTCCGATGCGTCAGGTACGTTACTCAGTACTTTTGTTCGCTTGGTCATCGCGTCAGCCATTTGAGAAGCTACCGCACGCGCGAAGATCAGTTCGTAGAGTTCTTTCTGATCACCTGTTGCTCCCGCTGACTTCTTGCTGAAGTTCGTTGGTCGCACTGCTTCGTGGGCTTCTTGGGCTGACTTACTCTTGGTCTTAAAGGTTCGCGGAGAGAGGTAGTCTTTTCCATATTCCTTTGTAACCATTGCGTAGATCTGTTTCAGTGCAAGCTGGCTCATGTTTGTTGAGTCAGTACGCATGTAGGTGATGTGTCCTGCTTCGTAGAGCTTCTGTGCAGCTCCCATTGTCCGTGATGGTGCGAATCCAAGACGTGTTGATGCAGCCTGCTGCAGGGTAGAGGTGGTAAACGGTGCCTTTGGTGCACGTTTTGCTTCCGTTTCTTTAATGTTGACGACTTTCCAAGTATTGCTTTCACCAACTTTCTTGATTCGGTCAGCTTCTTTTTGTTCTGTAGGTTCAACCGTGCAGATAAACGGAATTTCCATCTTGTCTTTCTTGGTGTGTGCAGTTAGCACGAAGAAGTCTTCAGGGATAAACGCACGAATTTCTCGCTCACGCACCATAATGATACGAAGCGCAGGGGATTGTACTCGACCTGCTGAGAGTCCGTAGCGTACTTTCTTCCAGATAAGACCAGAGAGGTCATACCCAACAAGACGATCAAGCACTCGCCGTGCTTCTTGCGCCTCCTTAAGATTCATGTCGATCTTGCGCGGATGCTTGATTGCTTCATTTACTGCGGGTTCCGTAATCTCGTGGAAAACAATACGCTTAAGGTTCTTGTTGTCTTCTTTAATAAGCTCAGCAACATGCCATGCAATAGCTTCTCCCTCGCGGTCGGGGTCGGATGCGAGTAATACAGCTTTAGCTTCACCTGCCATATACTTAAGTTCACGAATCACCTTCTCCTTACCGGGAGACACAATATAATTTGGTACAAAGCCCGCAGGAACATCCACCGCATCTTTATTGCTTTTAGGAAGATCGCGCACGTGACCAACAGAAGAAGTCACTCGGTACGCTGAACCAAGATACTTTTCAATTGTCTTTGCTTTAGCTGGGGACTCTACGATCACCAGTGTATATTTTTCTTTTGTTGCCATAAGTAGTTGTGTAATGAATACTACCGATACATATATAAGTCAAATTATAACCCTGAAGTACTAAGTGACAAAATGTGCAAGGAGTCACCTTACACATTTTGTTGTTCCACCTGGTGCATTAGATGCATTTTCTATATAAGTGATTTTCCGAAGTGAGGAGTCCTTTTATTTCCATCTGCATCAGGAGTGTGTTTATTTCCTGAGGTGAGAGATTGCATGCATTCATGAGGGTGTCGATATCTAAGGGTTCGCGCAGTTGGGTCAGTATCTTTTGTTCTAATGGACTGAGGTCAACGGGTTCTTTTGTAAAGTTAGACATTTCGGGATCTATTCGCAATGCATGGAGGATATCTATTGCGTTAGTTACTGGCGTTGCACCGAGCTTGAGGAATTGATGTGGGCCGACACTGTTGCCAGAGAATATGTCACCAGGGACAACTAAGAGCTCTCGATTGTAGTCGGTAGCCATGCGCGCGGTAATCAAGGTGCCTGACTTTTCAGTTGCCTCGATTATGAGCGTGGCGTGTGAGATGCCTGCCATGATGCGGTTGCGTTGGGTGAATGACCACTTGGTTGCGGTGAAGTAGGGTTCGAACTCTGAAAGGAGTCCACCACCACTTGCGAGGATTTGCTGAGCTAATGGACGATGTCTGAACGGGTAGATTGTGGAATTTGAAATACCTGAGCCTGGTACGGCCATGGTGTATAAATTATTTTGCAATGCTGCTTTATGGGCGAGTGAGTCGATCCCTAGAGCGAGGCCTGAGACGATGCCGACGTTATATCCACGTAGTCCTGCAGTAAGATGATCCACAACACGCTTGCCGTAGTTTGAATACTTGCGAGAGCCGACAACGGCGAGAAGTTTCATATCGGTCGCGGGAAGTGCCCCGCGATAGTTGAGTGCTTTTGGCACATCTGGAATCTCCAGCAGGAGCTCCGAGAACTCATTGGGTTGTATGTGCTGTAGAGGATAATGCATGCGTGAACTCTAGCAATTTGCTGATGAAGTGTAGATAAAGCTTGACGGATTGATTGGATTGTAGTTTTCTATCAGTTGGTTCATGTAGCAGAGGAGGTACTATTGTGACCACCAGAGGGTTAGTAAAAACAAGACCAGCAAAAGAAATACTGAAGCCTACGATTTTTGATCGAAGTGTTGATCTTCGTGCGGTTACTGCTTGCATAATTCAAGCAACACTTGATCAGGATAGACGGCAGATTTTTTTTTTGGAGCTCGTTACTTTTGTAGAAGAGGTTCACAGTTCGATAAGTCAGTCTGTTGATTTTGCTGAAACATTTGATGGGTATGGCGAAGCGGATCGTAGAGAGGTTGTTTCCTTTATGGTTATTGATCTTATTACCTTTTCTTATCTGCAGACAGATTCTGGGGTTTTGATCCCTGAGGATACTGATCTTCTTACGGTAGATCCTGAGCTACGGCTCTGGGGGTATAAAAATTAACCCTCATACACCAAGACAACCAGCATACGAATCGTATGCTGGTTTTTCACTTGTCTTTTTATATATGTAATATATTGTATACTTCTATTGATTATTAGAGTTTGCACGCAGTATTTTATTTGCCTTCCGTCTGTATTCGCCCTAGGGGCAGAACGAATACAGGCATACCTAAAATATATGTGCTGCACTTATTATTTTAGGCAATGTTAGACATTAAATTCATCCGAGAGAATCTGGACATCGTAAAGATGGCTGCAACTAAAAAACATATCACTATTGATATGGACCGACTTATTGCGGTTGATGATTCCAGGCGCGCACTTATGTCAAAGCTTGAAGAGAAGAAGGCAATTCAGAACAAGGCGTCTGATGGTATTGCTAGTGCACAAGATAATGAAACACGCCAGCAACTAATTGCAGGAATGCAGACCTTAAAGACTGAGATTCAGGCAGTGGAAGAAGAAATGAAGCCGGTAATGGAAGAATGGCAGGCGTTGATGCTGCAGGTGCCAAACATTCCAGACATGTCAGTACCCGATGGTGACTCTGACGCGGATAACGTTGAGATCAAGACGTGGGGAGAGCAGCCTAAGTTTGAGTTTGAACCCAAAGACCATGTGGAGATTATGACGAGTCTCGGGATGGTTGATTTTGAGCGGGGGACTAAGGTGCACGGATTCCGAGGGTACTACCTTATGGGCGACGGCGCACGACTTTCGTGGGCTATCTGGAACTACGCAAACCAATTCTTTGGAGACAAGGGGTTTGATCCGTTACTTGTGCCTTCTATTGTGCGAAAGAACAACCTGTACGGGACGGGACACCTTCCTAATGAAGCTGATGATGTGTATCAGACACAAGATGAGGATTACTTGATTGGAACCTCGGAAGTTTCTACTATGGGATTCTATTCTGATGAAGTGCTTGAGAAGTCACAATTCCCAATTAAGCACCTAGCATTCTCACCATGCTTCCGACGTGAAGCAGGGTCACACGGCAAGGACACGAAAGGTCTGATCCGTGTACACGAATTTTTTAAGGTTGAGCAAGTGGTTTTGTGTGAAGCTTCGCACGAAGAATCAGTTAAGAACCACGAAGAGATCAACCGAAACACAGAATCATTTATTGAATCACTCGGTATTCCGTATCACACCGTACTCAACTGTGGGGGTGATCTAGGACAAGGGCAGGTGAAGAAGTACGATATTGAGCTATGGGTACCTCTGGAGAAGAAGTACCGGGAGATCAGCTCAGCGTCATACTTCCACGACTTTCAGACACGACGGTTTAACATTCGGTATAAGGATGAGGATGGAAAGCTAAAGTACGCGCACTCGCTAAACTGTACCGCGATCCCGACGCCACGAATTCTCGTATCACTGATCGAGAACTTCCAACAGGCAGATGGTTCGGTGAAAATCCCTGAGGCATTGCGACCATACATGGGAGGGCGAGAGGTGATTGAACTGAAATAAATCTAACGCTTAAAAAGACGGGATCCACGTGAGCCCCGTCTTTTTTGTATGTGATATCATATTCCCAATGTTACAAGCGTGGCGAACAAAGCAAATACAACGTCGTAAGAAGCGGAAGAAGGCACAGCCTGAATCGCTTCTACGCACGCAGGTTATTGTGGGCGTGTGTATTGTCCTCGCTATTTCTCTACTAGGAGCTGGTGTGTGGTACGGATCACGTATTGCAGCACTGCAAATAACCGAAGTATCAGTAGTAGGAGGTTTCACTATTCCGCATAGCGAGATAGAAGATAAGGTATGGGAGCGTCTGACGGGAAGCTACGTTCGATTTGTACCGTACACGTTTGCACCAACCTACCCAAAGAAAGCGATTATTGAACATCTCTATAGCATTGACCGGGTAAAGAATGTGCACATAGAGACGCTACAGAAACAAAAGATTGTCGTTGCTTTTGATGAGTACCAGCCACATGCATTGTGGTGTACTGAAGTAGGTGCAAAAGGATGTTTGTTCCTCGATGAAACAGGGTTTGCCTTTGGTATGGCTCCTGACCTCACTGGAAGTGCATTTATTCGGTATACAAACCCAAGCTCTGTGCCTGAGCGTAAGACACAAGGTTTTGAAACTGCCTTTATAAAAGAATCCCAAGCCTTCGCAGACCTGCTGGCCAAAGAACTTGATCTGTATGTGGTGCACGTTGAAAAGTTTGATGATCTGGATAGTACGTACACGGTTTCTGGTGGTGGCGTACTAAAGGTGTCACAGTTAATGGATATCGAGTTGAGCTTTAATAACCTCAAGTCGATTCTTTCCTCAGAGCAGTTTATTCATCTGCAGAATGGGGCGTTCCAGTATATAGATCTGCGTTTTGGCGACAAGATTTTCCTGAATGAAGAGGATGAGATAGAAAAAGAAACCGCCACCTCAAGTGAGGCGGCGGGTATTTGATTTATATTCTGATCCAACGATCTCCAGGAAAGTAGTATGTCAGAAAAAAGGGAAGAATTGAGGGCCACCATAGTTTCCAGACATAACTGGTTACCAGGAACCATCCCACGGTTACGTTTCCCATGTTCAGGGCATACAACAATCCAAAACCGAGGATGAGTGCTGTAAAAAATAGGAACCATGTTTGCACAGCTCCTTTAATAAGCATTTGAATTTTCAAGTCCATTTTCTGAATCCCTTGCAATGTTTCTCTCTATCTGTAAAGTACTATCAATATGAATTTTTGGCAACAACTTCCAAAACCTATTATGGTCGTTGCACCGATGGCTGATGTCACCGATGCACCTTTTCGGCGTATGATCGCGAAATACTCTGCACACACACGTGCTGATGGTTCACTTGGTGGACCCGATGTGATGTGGACTGAGTTTGTTGCGGCTGATGGGCTTATGCGCGCGACTCCCGAAGGAAAGAAGAAGCTGATGGCTGACCTTATCTACTGTGAAGAAGAGCGACCGATTGTGGCACAGCTTTTCTCAAGTAATGAAGAATACATGGAGAAGGCAGCTCGCCTTGCAGTTGAACTCGGTTTTGACGGAATTGATTTAAATATGGGATGTCCGTCGGGTACTATCGAGAAGCAAGGGTGTGGAGCGGCGATGATTAAGGATCCTGCGAAGGCTCGTGCAGTTATTCGTGCAGCGAAACGTGGTGCAGGTAATTTACCAGTGTCAGTGAAAACACGTCTAGGATACAACGCTGATGAGCTTGAGACATGGATCCCTGAGATCCTAGCTGAGGAACCTGCTGTTTTAACACTGCATGCACGAACACGTAAGGAGTTGAGTAAGGTGCCTGCGCACTGGGACCGTATTGCGCGAGCGGTAGCTATTCGTGACGAACTTGGAAGTAAAACACTTATTTTTGGTAATGGGGATGTACTTTCCTTGAATGATGCAAAGCAAAAAGCAAAAGACAGTGGTGCTGATGGAGTAATGATCGGCCGAGCACTTTTCGGTAACCCATGGTTTTTCCATCCAACAAAACAAATTCCGTTAACCCTCACAGCATTGCCTACCCACGGCGTAAACCGTGAGGATATTGTTGTCGAAGACACAAGCGACGAAACACTCGAGTACATCCCGCTAGAAGAACGCCTTCGCGTGATGATCGAGCACACCAAACTCTTTGAGGAAATCCTTTCGTTCAAGAACTTCTCGGTGATGAAGAAACACTACAAGGCATATGTAAATGGATTCCACGGGGCAGGGCAATTACGAGCAAAACTTATGGAAAGTAACTCCTCAGAAGAAATAGAAGTGATTGTCCACGATTTTCTCCAAAACCACGCTGCATAAGTACCTAAGCCTGTTACACTACAGATATGAATGAGATTTTACAGGCGAATGTGTTTTTCTTTATTACGAGTATTTCAGTAGTGCTGTTTACATTGCTTCTTTGCGTTGCAGTGTATCAGGCTATTAGAATCCTGAAGTCAATCCGACGTATCGTTGACCGTATTGATGAAGGAAGTGAAATGATCGCAGATGATATGGAGAACCTACGCACATTTGTAGTAGAAGGAAGTCTTGTTTCGCAGCTTGTTGGATTCTTTTTAGGTAACCGTGCCGCGTTTACACGTACGAAGAAACGCAAGAGTAAGAAGACAGAGACTGAGGATTAAGATGTGGATGAGACTGGAGGCGTACGACTGAACGATAAATACTTAAATAACAAATTTTATGGCTAAGAAAAAAGTAACGGTATCACAGGCACAGAAGCTTGGTATTGGTGTAGGGCTAACTACGGCGGCAGTAGCAGCTGCAGGGGCATACTTCTTATACGGAGTAAACGAAGCACCAGCGAATCGTAAGAAGGTGAAGAGTGGAATCTTGCGAGCGAAGGCAGAAGTGCTTGAAGTGCTTGAAAACGCACAAGATATTACTGAAGATGAGTTCCACTCACTAGTAGACACCGTTGTATCTTCATACAGTACGGTGAAGTCACTTTCACAAAAAGATCTTAAGGACTTTAAGAAAGAAATGGGAGAAAACTGGGAAGATCTTGTAGGAAGTGGTGTTGCTAAGATAATGACTGTTGAGCAGATCGCAAAGAAGGCTTTGAGCAGCAAGATGAAAGGGAAGGACGTGACACCTAAAAAGGCAGCGAAGAAGACTGCTAAGGAAGCAGCTCCTAAAAAGACAGTAAAGAAAGCAGCGAAGAAAGCTCCTGCTAAAAAAGTAGCACCAAAGAAGGTTGTGAA
The DNA here is from genome assembly GCA_047624725.1 of Patiriisocius sp. Classification (GTDB taxonomy): domain Bacteria; phylum Patescibacteriota; class Minisyncoccia; order Phycocordibacterales; family UBA918; genus OLB19. The sequence goes on from JBLHQB010000003.1 coordinate 24,826, forward strand.
GAAAGTAGCAAAGAAATAATTGTACACAGAAATACTAACGCGACCCACGGCTTTGCCTCGGGTCGCGTTAGTATATATCTATGAATCGAACTCTCGGACGCATTACTATATTTGTCACATTATGCGCAGCACTCATCGGGGGTGTCTTCTTGCTTGCGTTAGGAACTGCCAACGAAGCACTTAGACAAACTGTATCGGTAGAAGTGTCTGGAGGTTTAATTAGTGGTGTTAGTGCAGAATCGGTACTTATATATGATCTTGAGTCAGGTACGGAAGTATTTACTCGTAATGCTGAGCAACAACGTCCCATTGCCTCAGTGACAAAGCTTCTCAGTAGCGCACTATTTTTAGAGCACGCGCCCCAAACCGAACCAGTCACCATTACTGCTACTGATGTGCAGACCGAAGGTCGCTCAGGTCGCCTAGAAAAAGGACAAACGTACCAAAGCAGGGAATTACTCTTCCCTGCACTCTTAGAGTCCTCAAACGACGCTACAACGGCAATGGCGAGGGTTGCAGAGCAGGACTTGGTTAGTGCAATGAACGCATATGTTGCAGAATACTCACTTGGTAAGACTGCCTTTACTGACACTTCTGGATTGGGTGACGGGAATGTGTCTACAGCACACGAACTGGGGTCACTTGTGAAGATCATGCACGCCGACTATCCGCATATTTTTGATATTACGCGTCTGAAGACGTACCTCAATCACGTTAACGCCTGGATGAATAATAATCCGTTTGTGAACGAAGAAGGGTATGTAGGTGGCAAGCACGGATTCACCTATGCCGCGAACAGAACTGCAGTGGCGTTGTTTCAGGAGTCATTGGATAATCAGGAAGTACGAACGTTCGTGTATGTGCTTTTAGGTAGTGATGATTTGACTGCAGACATGCATATCCTGCGCCTATACGTCCAGCAATCGGTTCTGGTATACTAATCAGACTTTATACATCGCACACTAACCGTACGTATTTCCTATGTCAGAACATGTAGCACTCTACCGAAAGCACCGACCCGATACCTTTGCTGATGTTCGTGATCAGGACCATATCGTTTCTGTACTTGAAGGCGCAATTGCTAAGAAGACAATTCCGCACGCGATTTTATTCTCAGGGACACGAGGAACAGGGAAGACGACACTTGCGCGTATTTTTGCCAAAGAAATTGGTGTGAGTGACGTCGACCTCTACGAGATTGATGCGGCGAGTAATCGAGGTATTGATGATATCCGTGAACTGCGTGAAGCGGTGCATACACTTCCGTACGAGTCAGAGATGAAAGTGTATATCATCGATGAGGTGCACATGCTTACCAAAGAAGCATTTAATGCACTCTTGAAGACACTCGAGGAACCTCCAGCACACGTGATCTTTATTCTTGCGACTACCGAAGAAGAGAAGCTGCTCGATACGATTCTTTCACGATGTCAGGTGTTTCGGATGCATAGTCCGTCACGATCGGTACTTGCGAAGATTGTGACCGACGTTGCAAAGAAAGAAGGGTTCACTCTAAATAAAGATGCAGCAGATCTTATCGCCATTGCAGCCGACGGGTCATTCCGTGATGCACTTGGAGTGACACAGAAGGTCATCATGGCTTCGGGGGACGAAATCGGCGAAGCTGATGAAGTTGCAACCATTATTGGCGCACCAAAAGGATCGATCCTTCAGGATGTGCTCGCGGGGCTCCACGAGAAAAATACAGAAAAAGCACTTACTGCTGTAGGGCTTGTGGTAGATCAGCACGGCGACATTAAACTCTTTATGAAGCTACTCCTTGAGCGGATGCGTGCAGTAATGTTGGTGCGCAACATGCCCGGCAAGGCACAAGAACTCCTTGATGCATTTTCTGAAGCTGATCAGGAACAACTAAAGACGCTTGCCGCAGATGCAGGATCCTCTCTTAACTCACACGCGCTACTTGAGCTACTTGCAGCAGCAGAAGGAATTGGAAAGACACAGTTATCACACCTGCCGCTTGAGATGGCAATAATAAATATTTGTAACAAATAGCTACTATGATTGATATTTATCTTATCCGCCACGGACAGACCGGGGGCAATCTTGCCAAGCGTCATCAGCTAGAGGAGACACACATTACCCCCGAGGGGAAAGACCAAGCTCGTAAGGTTGGTGCTTTTGTGAAGACATTAAATCTCACGCGGATGATAGCCAGTAGTCACGTACGAACACTAGAGACTGCTGGGTTTATTACTGAGGGTACTGACTGTATTCCAGAATCAAACCCAATTTTTATGGAGCTTATACGACCAGATGCAATTTATGGCTATCGACACAAGAGTTCGCGGTCAATGTGGTATCTCATGAAATGGTATTTCGGTTTTGCAGGAGATGATGGGAGTGTGAAAGAAGGGGAGTCATACCAAGCATTCCGCCAGAGAATTGAAGATGCACAGAACTTACTTACACAAAGCCCAGACGGGGCACGCGTTGCCGTAGTTTCTCACTCAGTATTCATCAGTTTCTTAGTGGCGCACATGTGCGACACAACTCCAGTTTCTTTCTTCCAAGCACGAAAGTTATTCAAGAACATGCTCAAACTTCGCAACGGAAGTGTAACGCACGTGCAGTACGATAAGAACGCAGCAGAAGGCGTATGCCCATGGCAACTAGTCGCATATAACCAACACGCACACCTAGACACTTGATTCTCAGGCCCATTGTGGCATTCTGCATACAGATAGCTTGAAAGGGAGGCTCTTATGCCATTGATTGTCTGCGACCTCTGCAACGCAATTGATAACACCTCATTTGCAATTTACTGGGAAAGAAACGAAGATTGCTTTGATGATCCAGATTTAAAAGGTAAGGCATTGTGTTCCGCATGTTCACCATCTACGTATAGCGATGGCGAACCGACGCGTTGCAAAGGACTATGGAGTGGTCGGTTTACAAAAGTGATTGCAACCGAAGAACACATGAAAACCGAAGATTTACGAAACTTCGTCCACCTCGGACCATTCGAACATCTACGCACCAGCGACTGAAAAAATGACATAAAGGCCAGCAACAAGTTTGCTGGCCTTTTATTTTCCCCCAGTGTATGGCAATATATGGGTCACCCCATTTCCAGGCGGGTGAAATATAGAGAATCGCCTAGTAGCGACTCCATGAACTACGATTCAACAACGAAGTAAAAATCGATCTCTTGCCAGATCGTCTAACGGTAGGACGACGGTTTCTGGTACCGTAAATCGGGGTTCGATTCCCTGTCTGGCAGCTCTTAACAAAAAACACCCTCAGGGGTGCTTTTTTGTTTTAGAGCTGCCAGACAAGTAACAGTCCGGGGGACTGTTACGCGGGAATCGAAAAGGTTGCCTGATATTTCGCAAGAAATATCGACAACCTGTACTGATCCTGTAAGGATCGAATTTCCCTGTCCGCCAACTCGTTATTTACCACAAGGTCTAAGCCGACTAAAATAAGTAATATTACAACACATAAAATTAGAAAATAACGGACGTATCCCCATTTTTCCATTTTTCTATACCCGCCGGAGGTTTATAACTTTGGTATACTTTAGACATGAAAAGAAAATTTTTAATTTATATTGATATCTGTATTCTCATTGTTGTGTGGCTACTTTTTATCTTGTCATTTGGATATCTTTCGGTCGTCAACTTATACTTCCCAAGTTTAGAAATTGCAGGAAATATTGCAATAATTTCAACTTTGCTTCTCGCGGTTTCGTACACAATTTTTTGGGTTAAAAGATTTAGAAAATCTTTAAGAAAATAACTCAAATTTATGTTTGAAAGTTTATCGTTCGAGTATTTTAATTTGGCAGAAGGTATTTTTTGGATCGTTTTTGGCCTTCTCTCTTTACTCGCTTACTTTAAGATTAAAAAACCTTATACGACATTAGCCTTGTTTTCATCTTTTGTGTTGATTACATTCGGTGCATCAGATTTCCTTGAAGTTGCTTACGGAAGTTTTTTAACTCATGGGATGGAGTGGTTGTTGATTTGGAAAATAATTGATGTCATTGGACTTATTGCGATCGTTCCTTGGTATCTCTTTTTAAGAATTAATGAGTAAAAAAGTTCGAACATCGTCCCATACAGCCAGCAATTCAATTTAGTTATATTTAGCAACATATAAAAGTTTGAATCCCTGATATGTTTTGCTATAGTTTGAATATGAATTTCAAATACATACTTAAACTAAATTTACTCTTTCTTGTGTGTCTTATGGGGAGTAATACCGCATCTGCTGCCAATTTAGCACCTGCTGTTTTTAAAGGTGATGTGTCTCCGTGGTGTAGTACAGAATATCAGCTAGAAATTTTAAATACTGATTCAAATAATGCTCCTTTAAATATTTCATATGCTGATGTTCCTGATTTTTTAATTGAGCGTGATGCAGATAAAGATGCATCCACAGGGATTGGTGATTGGGTTTCTGTAAGTAAAAATCGAGTTGTTCTCAATCCCGGAGAAACCGACATTGTTACTGTCAGCATCGAGCCTGCTCAGGACATAAAATCAGGGAAATACTATGGACTTGTGATGGTTGAGGGTGTTAATTCATCAGGTGCCTCTGGGCTGGGACATGTCATAAATTTAGATGTTGCAACCGAGTTGCAGGCAAATACTGATGTGGTTGATTTTGACATAACGCATTCTCAACTCAGCTTTGATGAAGTAATGATTAGCGTTAAGATAGAAAATACTGAGGATCTCCCCGTTGAATCTTTAAGTGCTTTTTCTGTAGAAGTTGTAAATATGTTTGGTTATGTTGTTGATGAAATTGATATTTCAAGTGAGAAAAAACCTGCTGTGTGTCCTGGTGAAGTAAGTGAATTTTTACTTAATTGGAATCCTGGGGTGCTTAGTTTTGGTCTCTATACCTTTAAGTTAAAAAACCTAGAGCGAAGCACAGAAATTCCTAAAGAAACTACTTTCATCCTTACTCCTCTTGGTTCGCTCGTGGTGATATTGATTGTTGTTTCACTTGCGTTAATTATTAGAAGAATTGTCGTAAGAGTGAAAATTTAATAAAGTTCGAACATCGTCTCATACAGCCAGCCAATCAAGACACCTCAAACACGAAAGTGTTTGAGGTGTTTGTCTAACCAAACAAAAAACTGACCAGGGTACCCCGGTCAGTTTACTTCTTATCCTACTATTTTAGAACCTGCTATTCACATCCTTGAATAGATGCTCACAAGTTAGACAAGTGCCACCGCAGTGACACCTTTGCCCCTGTCTGCGCCCTTTGGCTATGTGCCGGCGCAGATCTTCTGCTGTCTCAACGTATGGTTCCTTTTTAGGGAACATGCCCTGTGAAAAATTGGTAATCCCGTCAATAATTCGCCCAAATAATTTGCGCCCTGTTATGGTATTCGTGCCATCTTGTACGTCTACTTCACCCATAGACACGTCTCCCGAAAGAACAATCATTCATTTTTCTCCTTCAAATGATCGCTGAGAATACCTTGGATGGATTGCGGTGTCAACGAGTCTTGTGCGTAGATAGTTGTGCAGATGATCCAATTTCTATAATAGATATAAAGTAAGCCATAAAATATTCATAAAACAAATTCTTGCTACTCTAGGCTAAGGGTATATAATAAATCTACATTAGATAGTCTAAAATAAATCTAAAATATATGTCTATAAAAGATGAAGAAGCCCGGTATGGGGTAGACATTGCGGTGAAGCGTGCTGATGATCTTGACCGGATGATGATTGAGTACACAGCTTCACTGGAGAATCCCCATATTCTTGATTTGGGCAGTGGCGAAGGAGGTCAGTCCCTACGTTTGGTGAAAGCAGGTGCACGAGTTACTGCGTTTGACATTGATGATTATTCAGAGGTATTTGAAAAGATTCGTGATAGCGATGATTCTCTATTGACGAGAATACGATTCTTTCAAGGGGACATAGTAGCACTGCCTTCTGTGTTCAATGAGCAAAGATTTGATGCATGCAGCATGCAACGTGTGTTGCACTACGTACCATATCATCAGGCATATTTTCTTTTGAAAGATCTGAAGAAGCGCATTGAGGGTAAGTTATATGTATCGGTAAGCGGTTTAGACAGTGCTATTGGAAATAATTATCTTGATGCGAACAAACTGGCGGAAGATCGTTTTTGTCGCCTTGAGCCTGAATTTGCAGACACTTTCTCAATTCATGAACCGTTGTGTTTATATACACAAGAAGAGTTTAGAACATTACTTACCAATGCAGGCTGGGAAGTGTTAGAATGCTGGACATCAGAGTTCGGAAACAATAAAGCGATCTGTAAATAATTATTTTGACTACTACACAACCACAACCAAAAAATCCATTACACGGAATTACCCTTAAAGCTCAAGTTGAGGCATTGGTTGAAAAGTTTGGCTGGGAAGAGCTTGGGCAAAAAATTACCATTGATTGCTTTAATGATAAGCCGAGCGTTAAATCAAGTCTCACGTTTTTGCGTAAGACAGTCTGGGCGCGCGAGAAGGTTGAGAAGCTCTATCTTTGGACGTTTCATAAAAAGTGGTAGAGAGGCAAAAAAATCCTAGGGCTGCCCTAGGATTTTTTAATGGTTAGCTACTTACCTTGGCCGTAGTAGACCTTGAGCTGCTCTACGTGCTCTTTATAGGTCGGGGTGCAGTGGAACTGACTGTCGAGGTCATGGAAGTAGAATAGGCACTCTGTCTGGACTGGGTTCAATGCAGCGAGAACCGCTGCGGTTGAAGGGTTGCCAATTGGTTGCGGGGGAAGTCCTTTGTTTTGGTACGTGTTAAAAGGGGAGTCGATGTACTTATCATCAGGGATTACCGGAGGGTACCAGGTACTTACATGGGTGGTGCCTTTTGCGTACTGGAGCGTTGCATCGATCTGTAGCTTCATGTCGATAAATAGTCGATTCCAGATCACTCCTGATATCTCACGCATATCGGTAAAGTCGTAGGCTTCACGTTCGAGCATTGAAGCGATGACTAATGCGTCTTGCAGTGGGACCGCAGAGGTGACGTTTTGCGTGTATCGTGCAAGTATCTCGGTGTTAAATCGATCGATGAGGATAGTTGCCACTGTTTCTGGCGTTGCGCCTTTCTCCACAAGGTAATGAGCAGGGAAGAGTGTGCCTTCATCAAGGTTAGGGGTCGCGTCGTTTATCAGTGTTGAGAAGGTGGTCCGCTCCCCTGCGTCCCAATTAAGGATGTCCCCAAAACGTTTGGTTACTTCTTCGGTTCGGGCACCCGCTCGCACTATGAGGATACGACTGTGTGGGGAAGCGAGATTTTGATACCAATCCAATGCAGCGAATTCTGCGATGATGTAGCGCAGCCATCCTTCTTTACTACTTTTGTCGGATCTTGTGTCCTGGACCTGTAGTGACAGGCTATTGTTGAGATAGGTGTCTACTTTTGTGTTTTCAACAATAGTCTTCTCTCGTGGATAGACACTCACGGGGAAAGGTTCGTGTGAGGGAACAGTGTCTACAATAGTCTTTACTGATTCACTAAATGCTACTTCCTTTGTGTGGAGTAAGCCAATTGAAGCCGATGCAGAAATGATCGACAGAAAAAGAACCGTAACGTAGGTGATACGGATGAGCTTCTTTGCGGAGGCAGGCGCAATGGTGCTGTGTAAGTGCATTGCTAACATTATACACAACAAAAAAACACCCAAGAGCATGCTCTTGGGTGTTTTTCTAGCTATACAGTGTTATTTCTTCGCTGCAACAAATGTAAGTGCCATTCCTTTCTTGTCACCTCGTCCTGTTCGTCCGATTCGGTGAACATAATCTTCGAAGGTGTTTGGAAGGTCGTAGTTAATTACGTGCGTTACGTTATCAACGTGGATACCTCGCGCTGCTACATCAGTAGCTACAAGTACTCGAGCGTTACCACTTTTGAACTTCGCTAGTGCTTGCTGTCGTTGTCCGTGACTTTTGTTTCCATGGATTGATTCAGCCTTCACTCCTGCGTGTGTAAGTTCCTTAGCTAGTTTCTCAACACTGTGCTTCATAGCACCGAAGATGATTACTCGCTTGAAGTCATCTTTTTCAAGAAGACCAGTAAGGATGTCGAATTTATCGTGGTTGCTGTGCGGTACAACGTCCTGCGCGATACTGTTCGTAACGTCCTTCTTCTTTACTGAGATAGTCACAGGGTCCTTGAGGAAGTCGTGTACGAGCTTTTCTACGTCTTTCCCCATAGTTGCGGAGAAGAAGAGTGTTTCTCGATCATCAGGCGTCATAGACAGAATTGACTTCATGTCGTGGATGAATCCCATATCAAGCATTCGGTCAGCTTCATCAAGTACTACAGTCGTTACCTTGCTCGCATCGAATCGTTGTCGATTGATAAGGTCAAGAACACGTCCTGGAGTTCCGATAATGAAGTGATTCTTTCGTCGTAGTGCGTTGATCTGTGGTCGGATGTTTGTACCTCCAACACATACTGTTGAGTACATCTTAAGGTCCTTAGCAAGACGCTTTAGTTCGTCCTCAATCTGGATAGCAAGTTCTCGCGTTGGTGCAAGAATCAGTGTCTGTCGAGAGTATTCGTTAAGTGTCTTTTCTAGTAGAGGAACGAGGAATGCAGCAGTCTTACCGGTTCCTGTTTCCGCTAGTCCGATTACATCGTGTCCATTAAGAATTTCTGGGATAACTTGATCCTGGATAGGAGAAGGTACTTCAATCCCCATGTTCTTGATTGTCTTTACCAGTCGTCCTGAAAGACCGAAGTCACTGAACTTGTGCTGTGCTACGTATGTTTCTTCTGCGACATCAACAGGGTTCTTGTTGATGAACTGTGATGGGTCGAATGTTGGCATCTTTCGTCCGCCACCACGTCCGCCTCCACCTCCTGATCGCGAACCTCCTCGAGATCCACCACCGTTTCCGCCTCGGTATCCACCGCCACCACGTCCTGCACTTCCACCATGTGGTCGCTTTCGTGGTCCAGAAGAAGAAGATCCTCCGTGTGAACGAGTGCTTGAGTAACTGTTATTTGCTCGCGAAGGAGAACCACTCCGACTTGGTCGGCTATTGTTTGTTGTATTCATCTAGTATTTAGAGTTAGTAAAACACCGTAGTGTTTTGGGGTGTGTAGGTGTTAAATTGAGAAATGTATTCACATAGAGGCATCTTGCGATGCGTTCTTGCGACATACAGTCGCTGTACAGGTACCCCTTTTTCTCCTAAAGAAAAAAAGCAGGCAATCCTGGTGATTAAGCCTCCCAGGCTTTATCACCCCACACGAGTTTCAAAAGCTTGGCGGTACAATAATACGTATCTAGTTATTTGTCAAGTTCATTAAGCGATTTATACCTTTTTGTAAGCTACGCACTGGAATGCAAGAAGTTAGAACCAGTATTATAGAGAGCGAGTATAATTTTCTACCAAGCTGGGTGCGTATAGAAGCTGTGTAGTGATATACTTTTGATATGGAAAATGAAACTTTAGAACATGAAAAAATGCAGGTGGAGCAAACTAGCCCACTGCACCAAGTAACCCCTTTATCAAAATACTTAGCATTAGCGTTGTTCGTCATCCTTCCGTTTCTTGGAGGGTGGATTGGGTATACGTATGCACCTGAGAAAGTTGTTGTGAAGGAAGTTATTGTTGGAAAAGAGACTGAAGCCAAATCAGCTGAAATTGAAAAGGTGTTATTTGTTGACTTCGATGTTACGTCATCTTCTGATAGTGAGTATGCAATGAACTGGTCTAGTCACGAAGATGTTCAAAAAATCTTTGGAGAACTTGATACTGCATATATTACGTTTGCTTTAGTACCTGAAGGAGAAGGGGTGAGTTACAGGAATAAAAACGGTGTACTTCAAAGTATTGGAGATGGATTTACATTTGACCAAAAATCTTACTCATTTAGTCCAAAAAGCTATGCTGAAAACTTTTCCTGGGAACTTGATTGGGGTTCAGAGTATCAAGTTTTTGCACAAGTAACATACCAACCACGCTCGTTTGAATGTGATCCACTGGTGAAAGGTGAGTGTTCCCCTGTCTATAGTAAAAATGATAAGTTACTAATTACTGAAGCAGGAGATTATGTATTCATGAGCAAACCTTTTGTTTTAGAATAAGTTCGAATCTTCAGTTCGGCATAATAAAAATACCCTTGAAAAACAAGGGTATCTTTATTTGTGCACTGGAATGCAGGAAGTTAGAACCAGTATTATAGAAAGTGAATGTGGTTTACCGATTCAACACTGAATCCACAAACCCACGAACATCTGGTTGTCCAAATCTATTTGCAGCGGGATCACCAGCTTTATACGACACATACACAAGAAACGGTAATGCTACATACGGGACGAAAATAAGGAATGTCCAGAGGCCTGATTGGTTGATATCGTGCGCGCGCCTAAAAGCACAGATGAACTGGAAGGGTAGGCCTATAACCATGATGCCGATCAGAGAGTTAACGCTATCAAGAGAAACACCTTGCAGGCCATTTCTGAACATAAAGGCAACGATAAGGAGTGTTCCAGCGAGTAATACGAGCTGACTGTATATAAAGTTCTTTCGGCTCATTCTTCCTGCAAAGGGTTGTTTGATTTCCATTAACTGCAGTATAGCACTGCAGTTATGAGCAATTCTGACAGATACCATAATAGGTCACCTCGTGATTGGTGATCTTTGTAAATGCTGGGTGGCTTGGCGTGGCGGGTTCAGCAGTATCGCACGGGGTATGTGCTATGAAATCACAGTTGGTGCAGGCGATGTGATGATGGTGGCCGTGAGACAGTGCGTAGCGGGGGAGGGAGTCTGCAAGATTGATTGTTTCTATTAAGTGTTCTTTGCTAAACAGTTCGATATTTCGATACACTGATGCCTCGTTGCTTGAGGTTCGGTCTGCCAATTCCTGTATGGTGTGGGGGGTCGTACTATTTTCAAGTGACTCTAAGAGTGCCATGCGCGCAAGCGTGATGCGATATCCTTTTTTCTTGAGTGCTTGGAGTGCTTTTTGCATAGTGATTAGTATAGCTTATTGCAAATTATTTGCAATAAGCTATACTAGCCGGACATGAATATATTTTTAATTTTAGGAACGTCGTTGGGGATAGCACTTTTATCATTGTTGGGGGTTTTAATTTTTGGAAAATCGGGTCGCCTCACAGGAACACATCGATTTATTGTGCCGTTTGCTATAGGTGCCTTTTTAGCGGTTGCATTTTTTGAGCTGATTCCCGAGACATTGGAGGCTTCAGCAGCATATGGGCCAATTGCCATTGTTGGAGGATTCTTTCTTTTTTACTTACTCTCTAACGTGTTGCATACGTATCATCATCACCATGACGACCACGGACACGAAGATACCTGTAGTGACACCAAGGTAACGGCAATGATTCTGTTGCTTGGAGACGCGGTGCATAACTTTACTGACGGTGTGGTTATCGCAACTGCATTTTTTGTAAATCCTGCAGTGGGATTTGTAACAGCTCTTGGTGTAGCGCTCCACGAAATCCCTCAGGAGATCGCTGAGTATGGTGTATTGCGTCACGCTGGATATGCTCCACAGAAAGCTGCGTTACTTAATTTTGCCTCAGCGCTTGGCGTTGTTGTTGGAGCGGGTGCAACGATATTATTTGCAACGTACTTCACTCCATATCTGTGGGTGCTTATGGGGGTTGCTGCTGGGAACCTTTTGTATGTGGCGACTTCTGACTTGTTGCCTGGAGTGCATCAGGAATCTCGTAAGAGTGGTGCGTTTCTTGCATCATTTATCGCAACGCTCGCTGGAGTTGTTGTTGTTGCAAGTTTGATCACGTATTCACACAATACATTTGGTCATGGCCATGAGCACGAATCAGCTCATGAGGTAGAGCACGATGAGCATGATGTGGGTCACGACGATCATGACGAAGATCATGAGGTACATCATGAAGAAGACGAACATGAGGATCGTGCGCATTAGTTGCATTGCTTGGGGTTTGCTAGAATGTATCCATTAACCTAATGAATGTTTTTGTATGAAAGATCATGTTTGGAAGATAATTGGCGTTGTTGCAGTACTGGCTATCGGTGCATCTATTGTGTACTCGAACTCAGTAAGTGGTAAGGCGAACGAGGGGGTCGTTTTTGAAGCGCATATTAAAGGAAATGCAGAAGCGACAGTGACGCTTACTGAATACAGTGACTTCCAGTGTCCAGCATGTGGACAGTTCTTCCCAGTAATTCAAGACATCATGGCTGAACATGGTGACTCAATTGCTTTTGAGTACAAGCATTTCCCGCTACTTTCAATCCATCCGTTTGCAGTACCAGCAGCAAAAGCTGCTGAAGCAGCAGGGCAACAAGGCAAGTTTTTTGAAATGCATGACAAGCTGTTTGAAAACCAACAGATCTGGTCAGCTGGTGCAGCACCACAGCCATTCTTCACTAAGTATGCTGAAGAACTTGAGCTCGACATGGATTTGTTTAAGCGCCACTTGAAGGCATCAGTGATCAACGATAAGATCCAAGCAGAATTTGAAGAGGCACGAGGTCTGGGTCTTACCAGTACTCCATCATTCTTCCTTAACGGAGAACGAATGTCGTTTAGCACCTACGAAGACTTTGTGAATCAGATCACTGCAGCAGTGAATCCTGAAGCCTCTGATGCACAAGTAGCACCTACAGCAACTGAAGAGCCTGCAGTTCGATTTGGTCTATAAGACCATGAAGATATAAAAAATAGGCGATCCTTTGGGATCGCCTATTTTTTATATAACCTCGAACGTTATTGCTTCAAATAATTCTTTACTTGTATCAACAACTTCTTGATGTTCCTTACCTACAATATAGTGTCGAGTGACAGTGCCTCCTCCTTGGGAAACTTGCATCACATCCTTTCCAATCTTCGCCATCTTGTCTTCAGTGATCATTGGAGCGTGTTCGGCGGTAACTTTCCTCGTATACGAAATTGATTGCAGTACACCTTCTTCAGTTGATGCCTTCTGCATAACGCATACTGACTTTTTTAATTCTGGAATTTCGATAGCCTTTCCAACTTTGTTTTTCACGTCGTTACCGAAGTGATCCATTCCGTGGCTGTATTCAAATAGTTTTTGTCGATTGCCTCCAATACGCAATCCAACTTCGAAGAATTTCCACTGTCCATTGCTGTATACAGAGTCGAAGTGCGCGCTGGTGTCTTTTAGTTCAAAACGAGCGATAACCTTTGCTACAGATTGCTTAAGATCAGTAAGCTGAGCGTCAGTAACCTCATCAGTTGTATATTGATACACACTGTACGTGTCAGTCCCACCAAGTTCTTGTGGGGTTACTACGCGCACCAATGGGCAGAATGTTGGTGCACCCTCTGCATTAATATACACATTCACCGAATACTGCGGTCCTTCAATATATGACTCGGCAATTACCGAGATGTCTGCAAGATAGTGTTTCTGTGCAATCTCGTGCATTTGCGGTGCAAATGTTTGGTAGTGGGTTAAAAACTCTTCAGGGGAGTGCACAACACGAATCATGATGCTGCCTGCTAAACCGCTTGGCTTAATCACTAGAGGGTATGAAAGTGTGTCGAGTTTGCTCAGTAACTCTTCGTCTACAAGATGTGTTTGTGGCACCAATTCAGGATGTGTCTGCGACATTCCTTCTTTGAAGAGTCGCTTGTCGATACTTTCTTTGTATAGCTGTGCTTGTGTGTCGGTAATTTTCCCACATAAAAGTTGTGCCTGGATATATGCAGGCATATCACGCTCTTGTGTGCAGGTAATGGCTGCTACTGAGTCAGCATCATCTTGTAGCCGCTGCACATCTTCTGGAAGTGTTAGGTCATACAACACATCAAACAACGCAAGATTCTTCTGCTTTGCTTCAGTTTCTGGAGCGCGAGCATATGCGCAGGCAAGCGTAATATCCTCACCAGGGAAGTAGGATCGGATTTTGCGTATGTTTGCTAGTTTTGTATATCCAGCTATAAGAATTATTTTTGACATCTATTATTTGAGTTTAAAGTAACTACGGAGTACCTTTTCGGCAATGGTAAATGCGGTTGTTTCGTCGTTGCATCGTTTTGGTAGGTAATACGTTGCTGGCTCACTATTGAGCTCAATGATCAAATACGAATCAGTGTCAGTGATGTCGCCGGGAATAAAGACATCGATACCTACAACGCTCGTTGAGAGGGTTTGCGCAAGTTTTTTTGCCCATTTCTTAAGTGCCGGTGGGAATTTCTCAGTTTTGTAATACTCAGCAGAGGGTAGTCTAATCAGGTGGTATTTAAATTTTGCACCTTCTTCAAGAATAGTTGATGGTTTTGTCTTGAGTACCTTGTGTTGCAGGGCAATGTAGGCAGTGTCTTTTGCAGATTCCTTAACTTCAGATAGAAGTTGTTTGATTGTTGATTTCCCATCTCCCACAACGCTCTGGTTATGCTTTGAGTGCATAAGCACCACATCATTGTCGATGACCAGAATACGATATTCATTTTGGTCCAGTAATGGTTGTATCAAAAAATCATTGCTGTCTTTGTAGTATTTCTTTGCAACTTTAGACAGTTGCGCGGCATTTTCAGAGATTGTTATACCGATACCGTCATATCCTCTGTCGGGCTTTGTGAGCACCGGGAACTTTTGTCGGATACCTGCTGCGTATAGACCGATCTCTTTAGCGGAAGAAAAAGCATCCAGACGCACCTCTCGAGTCTTGATGACATTGTATCCGTATTTCTTAAGTACTTTTTGCGTAAGCATTTTACTCACTGTGAAGTGACCTGCACTACGTCGTGAGGTTGGGTAAAAGCCCGGATATCCTTTAGATAGAAGACAAAAGGTTTGGTCATTTGAGATGAGCAAACTCTTTTTTGTTGGAGTACCTTGAACGACTTCTACGGTAAGTCCAAGTTTTTTGGCCACTTCAGTATAGATGGTGGTAGTTGGCACATTGTTTTTCATAGGACGCAGTTATACCATAAAAAATGGGTTTAATCGAGAGCTGGTGCTCAGAGACTGTTTGAATACGGTGATTTTATGGTGCTACAAAATGCATTATCAGTGTGCTTTTGAGAGGTTACTTGATGTTAAAGTAGTTTTTTAAGGCATTCTCAAATATTTTGATTCCCGATTCTCCATCGTTAAACCACTCAACGAGGTAGTGCAATCCAGGGTTCGAGTTGATCTCGATGATTATGTAGTTATCGGTGTCATTAAAATCATCAGGAATGAATACATCAATACCGACAACTGAAGTGGTAGTATTTTTAGCGAGTTCCAGAGCCCATTTCTTTGCTGCAGGAGGGAATTTCTTTGTCTCATAAAATGTTGCACTCGGTCCTCGGGTAAGGTGATATTCAAAATGAACACCCTTTTCAAGTACTGATGTTGGCTTCGTCCCTAGCTTTTTGTGCTGCCACGCCATGTACGTTGCATCAGTTTTCTCAGGAATTATTTCTGACAAAAGTTCCTTGATGGTTGATTTGCCGTCTCCAAGCACATGATAGGTGCTTTTTGCGTGCATAAGCTCAACTTTGTTGTTGAGTACAAAGATTCGGTATTCAGTATGATCGGTGATGATGGGCTGAATCATGAAGTCTTCTTTCTGTCTGAAGTGCTTGAGACCTACCTTTACCAGCTGAGCCTTGTCTTCAATTACAGAGATATTCTTAGAGTTCATTCCATGATCAGGCTTGACCAGGGCAGGAAATGTGACTTTTAACTTACTCAGAGCCTCACTGCATGCTTTTTGTGAAGTGTATTCTTTTACTCGAACAGCTTTTGAAGGAATAACGTTGTATCCAATCTGCTTTAGTAGCGTCTGAGAAAGCAGCTTACTTCCAGTGAAGTGGGCATACCAACGAGATGCACCAGGAAACATCCCTGGCGCTGCAGCGCTCGCCAGATAGAACTTCTTCCCGTTCGTGACGTGCAGGAGGTATTTTATTGGAGAGCTTGCCACTTTTTTAGTGGTGAGACCTAGGTTCTTTGCTGCAATTTTGCAAAGCTCGATGTTGTTTACATCCTTCTTTATTTTGCTGGTTTTCATAGGTAAATGTATACCATAAAAATAACTATGCTTCGAGTATATCTTGTCAAGCGTTGCTTTTAACAACATGTGTGTTGTAATAGCACAAAACCCACTTTTTGTAGTATGCTTTTGTCTCTGATTACAGAAATGGGTGCAAACGTCAGTTTTTAAATTATATTTATTGATATGGAGAAACAGCCCAAAAACATTATTGTGTTCATTGCGACACTGCACGATCGATACGTGAACGACATTGCAGAGTATGCAGAAGCATATGGAAAGGAATATCGAATCCTTTTGCTATGGGACACAAAACTAAAGCAAGGGCCTGTAGGTAAAAAATATGACATTCTTCTTGAATGTGATTTTTCTAAACCCCACAAGATTGCAGAGGTTTTACTTCCATACCAAGATCAGCTTATGGCGGTAACGTGCCGTACTGAACAAAATATTGCTCGCTTCGCACAAGTTATTCCCCATGTACCATATCTACGAACCCCGACCACTGAATCGTTAAAATGGGCTACTGATAAGTATGAGATGCGTAAGCGCCTTAAACTATTTGATGCTAAGAACACACCTAAGTTCACGTGGGTAAAAGAGAATACTCAGGATGAACGCACACGGGTGATTGACAAGGTGTCATTCCCGATGATTATAAAGCCCGCGAGTCTTGCAGGAAGTCTTTTTGTAACCATCTGTTACCACGAAGAAGAACTAGAGAAGACGCTCACAACGCTCTTTCGAAAAATGAAGAAAGCGTATGAATCAAACGAACGTTCTGAGATGCCAAAGATTCTTGCAGAGGAGTACATGGAAGGAGATTTGTATTCTGTAGACTCGTATGTAAACACGCGAGGTGAGGTATATCACTGTCCGTTAGTGCGTCAGAAGACTGCGCGCGATATTGGCCACGACGATTTCTATAACTACTTACAAATTACACCTACAGCACTAAAGAGTTCTACTATTGAAAAAGCGCAGGCCGTAGCTGAAACAGCGATCCATGCACTAGGATTACGAAGTGTGACTGCTCACGTTGAGTTGATGAAGGTTGATGATGAGTGGAAGATTATCGAAGTGGGGCCACGAGCAGGTGGCGCACGCGATATATTGCATAAGCTCAGTTGTGACATCAATCACACAATGAACGATATTGCTATTCGTATCCCACGAAAGCCAACAATTCCTAAGAAGTGTAAGGGGTTCTCGGCATATCTTAAGCACTTTGCAGATAAGGAGGGAACGATTACTGAAATGAAAGGTGTGAAGAAAATTGAGTCGCTGGATTCCTTCCATAGCATGACGGTAAACAAGAAGCTCGGCGATCGTTCAGTATTTGCGCGCAATGGCGGACGTTCAATCTTTAATCTGTTCTTATATAATGAAGACCGATCGAAGCTTCTGGCGGACATTCGGCGAATTGAAAAGATGGTTGCTATCAAAGTTTCTAACGGCTCGACACCGAGTAAGAAGACAGTGGTGAAGAAAAAGGTTGTCAAAGTTGTGAAGAAAACGGTTGCAGCAGTTGCGAAGAAAGTAACTAAGAAGAAATAAGTTATACCAAAGCACGACACCCATTGGGTGTCGTGCTTTGGTATCATGTACGCAATGATACGCACACGGGATTTTATATTGTTCATCTTGGTTTTTCTGTTTTTAACTATGGCAATTACCGCGACTGTGGCCACTGATACAACAAGCACTGGTCCATCGGTTACACATGTTTCATTCTCAGACACGGAGCTCTCGCTCACTACTGAGGCGTCAGAAGAGGAAGCAGGCATCAACAGAACAGCAATTATCGAACGTCTACGCGATAAGCTTGCCAATAACACACTAAGCATCACCCCTGTCCCAACCTCTCCCGAGTCTGAAGAGCCTGAGGTGTCAGAAGAAGAGGAGACGGCGGGAACTCTGCAAAAATGTCTGTTTCCAGACGATGCACTTTCAATGATCCCACGATGGCCACTGTCTAATGTGTATGTAGAAAGCAGGGAAGGAGCGCGTTTGGTATACCTTGAAGAAACGATATCAGTACCAAGTATTGGCACGAGTACCGCAAGCACAACCATTGAGACCTCAGCAGTCATCACACCATTGCTACAGCTGACGCTGTCACCAGTAAAGCAATCAGCAGTGTCGTGTATCCCGAGTCAGATTGTCGGAGTGAGTAACACGGGAGTGCTTTTGTTCAATACTGACGCGAACGCATACCGAGGTATTGGCGAAAATACACAAATCGGCTACGCACGCGATGGATTCCCGATTTATGGGGTCTACGGAGGTGAGGTAGATGAGTGTGGTGGATATGATCACCCGCTTGGCTATCGCTACACTGTTTCAAATGAGCGGCCGTATCTCTTGGGTTGCTTTAAAGGTTTTCCACAGCCATTTACGTTGTAAGTTTAGATATATTATATGAAAAAATTTCCTGAAGGGTTTCACTGGGGTGCTGCGACTGCTTCATATCAGGTTGAAGGGTTTAATGAGAACTGCGATTGGGCAAAGGCTGCTAAGGAAGGGAGAGTGCCTCCTGCAGGACGCTTGGCTGACCACTATCATCGATATGAAGAGGACTTTGATATTGCAAAAAACCTTGGTCATAATGCACACCGATTTTCTGTTGAATGGGGAAGGATCGAGCCTCAGGAAGGAGTGTTTGATCAGGACGAAATAGAACACTATCGTGAAGTGCTCAAGGCACTGCATAAACGCAAAATCACACCGTTCATTACGTTATGGCATTTTACGTTGCCGTTATGGTTCGCTGAGTCTGGAGGATTTGAGCGTAAGGATGCTCCTGAAGTATTTGCGCGATATTGCGCAAAGGTAGCTAAGGAACTCGGAGATTTGTGTGACCATTTTTCAACAATGAATGAACCAAATGTATTTGGATCAAATGGGTATCTTCGTGGAAGTTGGCCGCCATTTAAGCGGTTTGCAGCAACTGACTTGGTCTCAATCACTAACTCTGGCCGAATGTTTGAATCGCGTGCTGATAAAGGGATTCGACCTTTCTTTCTCTATTTGCGTGTCATGAAGAACCTAGCAAAGGCACATAATGCTGGATATGAGGCTATTAAAAAAGTGGTACCAAAAGCAGATGTTGGGGTGGTAAAACATGTGATTTACTTTCACGCTAACTGGAATCCATTTAATAAGCTCAAGGCTGGAATCGCGAACTACACCTGGACCCATATCTTTATGAAGCGTACGTATAAGAAGTGCGACTCAATTGGATTAAATTACTACTTTCACAAGAAGTTTGGTGATAACGCAGTGTATGAAAAGACTGACATGGATTGGGATATTTATCCTGAAGGAATTTATGGGTCACTGCGAATGCTTTGGAAGTATAAAAAGCCTATTTTTGTCTCAGAGGCAGGATTAGCAGATGAACAAGATATCTATCGGGCGGATTACATTACACGGCAAGTTCAAGCGGTATCAGATGCTATAGATTCAGGGGTAGACATCCGAGGTCATATGTACTGGTCGCTGTTTGATAACTACGAATGGGCACTGGGAATTGATAAGAAGTTTGGACTGGTGGAAATTGACTACAAAACGCTTGAACGAAAGATTCGACCTTCGGCATGGGTGTATAAGGAGTTGATTGAGGAGGCTCAGAAGGGGTAGCTGTAATACTACAAGGTTGAACCTTGTGAGGCTAGGTGCTGGATTGCTTCGTCTCTGGACTCGCAAAGACCAATGGGTGGCTGGAAGTGTAGTGTCGTCTTTGCGAGCGGAGCGCGGCAATCTAGGTTTCAATCGATAGCAGTGAAGATTTTATCTGCACTGCTATTTTTTTGTGGACAATACCACGAGTAAATGGCACAGTTTAATGGGATACTATAGGGAATGACTTGGTTACTACTTGCGACTGCGGGGCAATTTATTAATGCCATTGTTGCGTTGTTGGATAAATATATCGTCTCTGACGATGAGGCATTACCACGACCTTTCGTATACGCGTTTTATTCTTGCTTGGTGACGAGCTTTTGGGTAGTTATCTACTTTGTTGGCTTTATTCCAGGACTCTCTGAGGTCGGAGTTCCATCATTCGCGAACGTGCAGTCGCCAACTATTCAGGTGGTAGGGATGTCGTTCTTGGCGGCGTATACCTTCTTTATGGCACTGGTGTCTATGTATGATGGACTGAAGAGTGCTGATGCGTCGGATGTGATGCCTGTAGTTGGGGCTGTGGCAGCGATCTCTTCATTTGGGATGTCATACCTCTTTCTTGATACAGTACTGACACCTAACTTTATTTGGGGAATTTGTCTACTTGCCGTAGGGACACTCTTAGTTTCTCAGATGCGTTTCACCAGTAGCGTCGTTTTACATACTATCCATAGTGGAATATTTTTCTCACTGCACTACATAACCATGAAAGGTCTCTTTCTTGAGACATCATTTGATGATGGGTTCTTTTGGTCGCGAGTTGGGTTCATTGCATTTGCACTTTCGTTGTTACTAGTCCCGTCATACTACGCAAAGATTACCGAACAGACCAAGAAAACCACAAAGAAAGGTGGAATGTTGGTACTTGCTGCAAAACTACTTGCGGGAGTCGCTGCATTTATGTTGCTGAAGGCAACTGATATGGGTGACGTGACGGTTGTGCAGGCACTTGATGGTCTGAAGTATGTGTTCATCATTTTGTTTGGAATCCTCTTTGGTCGCTTTATTCCTAAGGCAGCTGGTGAGAACGCGTATGACACGAAGACCATTGTGCGTAAGGTGCTGTACGTTGCGATCATTTCTATTGGCTTTATCATACTCTTTAGATAATGAAGTTCTTCACGCATTACAAAAAAATACTCATTAGTGTAGGGGTGATACTACTCCTTCTGGT
Organism: Patiriisocius sp.; assembly: GCA_047624725.1. Lineage (GTDB taxonomy): Bacteria > Patescibacteriota > Minisyncoccia > Phycocordibacterales > UBA918 > OLB19. The sequence goes on from JBLHQB010000003.1 coordinate 45,638, forward strand.
GGGTACTGCCTTTGTATTGGCACAAAAGGAAAAGCCTGAGAAGATTCAATACGGAATGTCGTTTAACACGATGTATGCTCTTGAGCTTGGTTTAGATTGGCAGGAGACCTACGATGCCATCCTTGATGACCTAGGGGTGCGACACTTGCGTCTGGCTGCACACTGGCCAATGGTTGAACCAATTGACGATGTTTATAATTTTGCTGAACTTGATTACCAGGTGATGAAAGCCGAAGAGGTGGGGGCTGATATTGTGTTTGCGGTGGGACGGAGACTTCCACGATGGCCAGAGTGTCACATCCCACAATGGGCACAGGAAAAAACATGGGAAGAGCAACAAGAAGAGCTGTTTGAATATATTACGTTCGTGATCACTCGGTATAAAGATAGTGCTGCAATTAAGTACTGGCAGATTGAAAATGAGCCATACCTTGAAGTATTTGCGAAGGAGCACTGTGGTGAATTTGATGAAGACTTCTTTGAAAAGGAGGTGGCACACTTTCGATCACTCGATGACACGCGTCCGTTTCTTATTACCGACAGTGGGAACCTGGGTAAGTGGACTGGTCCATATAAGCATGGGGATGCGTTTGGAACCAGTGTATACGTGCACTTCTGGAACCCGGAGCTTGGACAGTTTAAGACTATTCTTCCACCGTGGTTCTATCGTGCAAAGGAAGGGGTGATGACGCTGTTGTACGGAGAAAAAGAAACAATGCTTATAGAGCTTGCTGCAGAGCCGTGGCTACTTGAGCCGATTACTGACGTTGCCATTGATGTGCAGTATTCACGGATGGATCTGGATAAGTTTGAAGACATTCTGGTGTACGCTGAAGATACTCGGTACGCCAAGCAGTACCTCTGGGGAGCTGAATGGTGGTACTGGCTAGACAAGCAAGGTCATCCTGAAATATGGGAGCGAGGGATTGAGCTTTTTAATTCTAAATAAGGGATATGAAAAATGTTACAAACGCAATGAATTCAGTGATAGACGGTGTAGAGGCAACGGTTGGTTCAGTTGAACAAGCTGTAGAGTCGCATATGGCACCAGTGCGAAAGACTGTTTTTTCTCGGTTTCCAGCATTATTTACATTGTTGGTGACTTTTGGTGTTGCTGCAACCTTTTTAGGCTTTGAACGAGTACTTACCGAGTTCGCCTATATTAATGATCGACCGGTACTTATGTTGAGTATTGGTATTTTTGTACTACTAGGAACTGGTACACTATATAAGAAGTTAGGATAGTTCTTCTATGATGATATTTAAATTTATTTTCCCATTTCTCTACGCGCGTGACTGGCATTCTGGTCGAGAGGAGCTATCAAAGCCCCGCGTCGCCTTGTTTGGCGCGATGTTGTGTATTATCCTGCTAGGCGTTTTACTCGCGATAATACTCCAGGCGCCGGTAAACTATTCGACACTTCCTACTGACGTATGAAATCACTCAAAAGTTTTATAATAATTGGCCTGATCTTAATGGTTGTTGCTATTGGATCAACGACCTATATTTGGTTTACCATCCAAAAAGAAATTGTCGCGCCTGCTGTACCTGCACAGGAAGCATCTGAAGCAATGGTTGCACAAGAGGAAGAGGAAGAGAAAGAGG
>JBLHQB010000004.1:0-44630 GCA_047624725.1 Patiriisocius sp.
ACTGTAGTCATGATCGACACACAACAACACAAACAGACATTAGACACTGAGCTTCTGCAGATCACCCATGAATTAAAAGAACTGGGTATACAAAATCCAGAAATATCTAGTGACTGGATAAGCACGCAGGCGGACCCACTGGGGAAACAAGCAGATCCAAATATGCGAGCTGATCAAAGTGAAGATTGGCAAGAACGTCGTGGCACACTTGCTGCACTTGAAACACGATTCAACAACATCACACTAGCGCTACAAAAAATTACAGATGGGACCTACGGCGTATGTGAAATAGCTGGAGGGGAAATCGAAGAAGAACGGCTTGCTGTAAATGCTTCAGCACGAACCTGCAAAGCTCATCTTGAAAACGAACCAGAACTTTCTGTATAAAGATCATAAAATCTATACTGAAGTTTTAGAAAAATTTCACCACTGATTTTGTATAGTCAGTACATCATGACAGTTGCAATGACATACACCGCACAAGGAACCGTTACCAGGGGAATACCTATCACTATAGAAGCAGACCTCTCACGAGGTCTGCATTCTTTTTCTATCGTAGGGCTTCCAGGTAAGGCAATCGAAGAATCAAAAGATCGCGTAGGTGCAGCAATTAAAAATTCAGGATTCCCATCTCCCAAAAGTAAGAATCAAAAAATAGTTATTTCGCTAGCACCCGCTGATCTGAAAAAAGAAGGACCACTTTTTGATTTACCCATTGCGCTTTGCTATCTCCTGGCGTCAGGCGAAATCAAAACTGACAAAACTAAACGTATGTATATTGGCGAGTTGTCGTTAAATGGAACATTACGCAGTGTTCGCGGCGTCTTACCTATTGTGCAGACTGCAAAACAATTTGGTTTCAAGGAAATTATTGTACCCAAAGCAAATGCAGAGGAAGCAGCACTGGTTGATGGCATTTCTATTTTCGGTGCAGACACCCTCGCGGAGGTAATCGCTCACATCACTACCAACACTGAAAAAAGAATATCACTTGAGAAACAGCCACTGACGACCATCACCCAAGAGTGGAGCGAAGGACTTACCAGACTAGAGGATATCAAAGGACAGGAGACCGCGAAGCGTGGGTTATGTATCGCTGCGGCAGGCAGGCACAACGTGCTGATGGTTGGGCCACCCGGAACAGGGAAGACCATGCTTGCGCGTGCATTCCAAGGAATACTTCCGCCATTATCCAGAGAAGATGCGCTAGCGGTAACAAGCATTCACTCAGTTGCAGGCTCGGGCAAAACCGTTATCACCTCACACCCACCCTTTCGCGCACCGCACCATACTGCAAGTCACACGTCATTAGTAGGAGGAGGTGCGCACCCGCGGCCTGGGGAAGTTACTCTGGCACACAAAGGAGTATTGTTTGTCGATGAGTTTCCAGAATTTGAACGCCGTAGTATCGATGCGCTTCGCCAACCACTTGAAGATAGAGTCGTTTCAATTTCTCGTGTACAAGGCAGCGCAGAATTTCCCGCGGACTTCATTCTTCTTGCTGCAATGAATCCTTATCGAGGAAGCGAGGATGGCACCATTGATTTTTCAGCAGCAATGCTTGAAACATACAAAGGGAAAATATCAGGACCCATTCTTGATCGCATCGATCTCTGGCTTGAAGTCCCCCATGTAGATTACAAAACACTTACTGACACTAGTGTGAGAGAAGGGGAGACAGATGGTGTGCGAACACACATTCAAAAAGCACGGAAGTTCATGGCTGACCGTCTTAAAAAAACAAAAGCTCGAACCAACGCAGAGATGAGTGCACGCGATTTACAAGAAACAATTACGCTCAGCTCCGAGGTTCAACAGCTCCTGAAAAAAAGTTCTGAAAAATTAAACCTATCTCCACGAAGCTACCACCGTGTCATTAAAGTAGCGCGGACGATTGCTGATTTAGATAATTCAAAAGAGATAGAAGAAGCACATGTCTACGAGGCACTACAGTACAGAGTAAAAGTATAAATTGACTTTTATTTTATAAATGTTATAATACAATCAGATCAATGAAAGGGGTCACGGATGATAACTCATACACTCAATCTACATCACTTCAGTCTCATTAAGACACTGAAGGGTATTGGCAACAAGCTCCACGAAATCGAACATATACCAACTCGCCATCGTTTGATGCTCGAGGCACGGTATCGCACCATGACTTCACAACTCATTACGCTTGCTTTCGTGTTGGCTATGTTAGTTGTTGTAATTGGAATCAACATGGTCTGGAAAGACTTTTTTGTGTATCCATCAGCACTGTGGGAAGTTCCGGCGCTTGGGGATCTCACTAACTTTTGGCCATTACTACTTTGGTGTGGATTTATGACAACCATATCAAGCAATCATGTTCGAAGTTCCTCATATGACGAGAAACTTTGGGGAACAGGAATGCTCTCAGGAAGCCTTGCGGGACTCTGGGAAGAAATCGGCTATCGGTACGTGTTTATTTGTTTTGGGATGATCGCAGTCACCTTCAGCAATTGGCTTTACGGAACGGTCCTCGTTTGGTTTTTTGTTCTTATGTTCGGCATTGCTGCAATTGCGGTTTTTGTTGACGACAAACACAACAAGCTAATGTCTTTAGTATACGGAACACTCTGCATCACAGCTATCTATGTTTCAGGTGTGGCGGATCCAATTTTTTGGCTCTACCAAACGATCTTGATTCCGCTGTTAAATTGGGTTTCCTTTGGTAGTTTTGCTAACATTCTTTTAACCATCGATGCAGAAGTTCCATTACTCCTTATGGGAGCAATGACTGCAAACGTTTGGTTTCGAGATGGTCACAAATACCAAGGCCCTGTCGGCTGGCTAGACTCTTGGGTTGTCGGCTTTGTGTTCCTATATGCAGCCCTAACCTATAGCCTACTAACGGCAATCATATTGCACAGCATGTGGAATATTCTTGTGTACACAAGCATTTATGCAAAACGAAAATGGTTTGGTTAAATAAAAAACCCTCGGCGCTTGTGTGCCGAGGGATTTCTTTTACCCTGCAGGATACTGAAGGTACTAAATAGTATGTATTAGTTTGCAACTACCTGTCTATAGAGGTATCGTTACCCAATGTTAGCTCAGACAGCCTACTCAGTATCAGACTTTGTTGAAGTCCTTAATTCCTCATTACGGCAACTTAGCTGTAGTGTTGTTGGTGAAGTAAGTGAACTCACCGTCAGTGCTCGCGGGCATGTGTACTTCACGATCAAAGATAAAGAAAAGGACTCGACACTTCCGTGTACGATGTGGGGGACAAAATATATGTACAGTGGCGTGAAGTTAGAAAAAGGGATGGAGGTTTTAATACAAGGTCGGCCAGAATTCTATGCACCGTTTGGTAAGCTTTCTTTTATTGCTGATAGCTTAGAGCTTGTCGGGGAAGGAGCCTTGAAAAAAGCATACGACACATTGAAGTTACAGCTAGAAAAAGAGGGAGTCTTCGCGCAATCAAAGAAGCGACCTATCCCTGACTTTGTAAAAAAGATTGGGGTGGTCACCTCGTCAAAGGGCGCAGTGATTCATGACTTCTGTAACAATCTAGGGCGCAACGGTTTTGACGTGCAAATTATGCACACGAACGTTGAAGGGCAAAGTTCAGGGAAAGATATCCTCCTGTCACTACAGGCATTCAGAAAAAAAGATATTGATGTACTGGTAATGATCCGTGGAGGTGGATCTATGCAATCGCTTTCAGGTTTTGATAATGAACTACTGGTGCGAGAGATTGCTAGTTACCCCGTTCCGGTTTTGGCAGGAGTAGGGCACCACCAAGATATTCCACTTGCGGCACTTGCTTCTGACCTGACCGCATCAACCCCATCGATAGTTGCGGTGGAACTCAATGCTCCCTGGGAGATTGCGCGCAACGATGTGGCACAAGCACAGCGGATTATCCTCAATAGCTTCGCTACAGCGTATCAAGAGGTAGGCACCACTTTGTCTGACGCAAGTGCTCAGGCAACAAATATCTTAAGTACATTTTTTGAAACGTACCGCACGGTGCAAAGAAACATAGAAAGCAATATACTCATACTTGTAAGTAAGACTCAAGATACATCAAAACAAATTTCTCAATTACTACGACCTGTATTCTTCCAAGCAGAAAGACAGTTAGATCTATATAGGCAACGCACAGCAGTACTCCCGCAACTAGCGAGAAAGATTCGGACAAGCATCGATGGACATACAATGATATTAGACACACATCAGAGTAATAGTCACCGAAGATTCCAGACAAGTCTCTTAGCACACGAAAAAGATCTTACCGACATACAACGAATTGTAAAAAGTAATAACCCAGAAAGACAACTCATCCTGGGATACAGCATCGCTCGAAAAGGGAACAAACTCATCCGCAACGTTTCCGACGGCAAGAAAGGTGACGACATCGATGTACAAGTATCCGACGGAACAATTAAAACAGTAATCAAATAACTATGACCACTAAAAAAACAACGAACCTATCTGCAAACTTAACAAAACTAAAAGTAATTACAGATTGGTTCGAAGAGCAGCAAGAAATTGATATCGAAGCAGGACTTGAGAAAGTAAAAGAAGCAGCAACACTTATCAAAGCAAGTAAAGCTCGACTGACAGAGGTTGAAAATGAATTTCATGAAATCAAGAGAGAGATCACACAAGAAGGGGACGAAGTAGCATAATAAACCCCTCGACACAGCATGTGTCGAGGGGTTTATTCTATGTATATTACTCCCACTCCTCCTTGGCTTTTTCTAACTGTTGCTGATACCACTGGTTATTATTCAACTGTTCCATATACGTTGTGGCAAGCAATACGCCAGCAGCGCTATCGCTCGGGTAATGTAATCCGGCAATTTCTCTATTGTGAGCAATACGTTGTGCATCCTTGAAATAACTCTCACGATTATCGGGATCAAGTTCAGAGAAGAGTAAGGCAAAAAAGTAGGACTCGGATGCGTGCCCACTTGGGTACGCAGGGTGCCCCGGAATCTCAATAGCAACACTCAGAGCTGGATCAAGCAAACTTGGTCGAACTCTGTTAAACAAATCTTTTTGTCTAACAATGTGACCCACAAACTCTGTATGCGTTTGTGTAAACAGACGATATGTTTCTGGGCGAGTAAACACACCCACACGTTCAACGTAGGAAATTCCATTGTAAATAGTTTTTCCAACAAAAACCTCAGCTTCAATCTCAGCTTGCTTTACAGCAGTACGTTCAGTAACTAATGTATGCAGATACTCCAATTCTCGAGTAGTTTCTTTCGATGTGTTCAAGGGAGGCGAAGGAAGTAGTATCGGTAGTGGCGCGAGCAAAGAATCCTGCAACTGCAACAGCACCACATCCGCATCCCACCGTTGCGTATTAGAAAAGTACAACGCATTAAGCGCCGCATCCTCCCGCTGCACCTGCACATACTGCAAAACCCCCAAACCAACACACACAGACACAACCACCCCCACCAACAACGCCACCAAAATATTCCTTTTCATACAGTACAAATAATAAATTTACTTCCACACTGGGACAGGGATATGTTTTTCTTGATCTGCATTTGTTGAATTAAATAACTCAACACACTTTTTAATTATCTCAGTATTTGTAATTTGGTGAATTGATGCATCAGATTCCTTAAAACGATTAATAGAGTTGTCTGACTTGGGGTACGTTGCAGCATAAACAACATTCTTAATTCCAGCGTTTATGACATTAGTAGTGCAGTCACCCAGCGATTCACCCAAACCTCCTGGTGTACGACGATCACATGGCTGAAGAGTCACATAAATTATATCGTCTCTCATGATCTCAATACCTGTATCTTTAATTTTTTGCAGCAGCATATACTCAGCATGTTCACCGCCCGCACTAACTGCATCGGCGATAATTTCTTTATTTCGCACAAGGCAGGATGTCACAACACCGTCAGTATCGATTGACTGGGGAGCAATAGCTAGTAGGTGTTCAAAAATTGCTTCTTCATTCATACTTTTATTATATCAAATCACCGCACACTGAACAGACCTAAAGAAAACCCACTGCCAGAAGCAGTGGGTTTTCTTTAGGTCTGTATAAAATATTTAAGCGAGATGAAGGTCGAGGCGGGCAAGTAACATAATTTGAGGCGTACTTGTGTACGGTGAAAATTATTTTGCGTAGACCAACGAAGAGATTCGCTCGTTTAAAGGTTTTATTAAAATGGGTTGCGTCCGCCGCGCACCTCGAAGTGCAGGTGTGTTCCGGTAGACCTCCCTGTATTCCCCATACCTCCAAGCACCTGTCCAACTGCTACATAATCACCAACTGACACGCTGTTACTACTCAGGTGAGCATACAATGTTTGCGTTCCGTTACTGTGACGCACTACAACGTACTGACCGTATCCACCGTTCCAACCACTAGACTTTGAGATAAGTACTTCACCTGCTGCAGCAGCCCGAATTGCTGAACCGTGTGCTGCAGCGTAATCAACTCCGTTGTATCCGTGGATACCTTGTGTTCGTGTTGCTCCAGGCGTTGGATGAGAGAATCCTGCACCGCTTACTGATCCTGTTGATTTTGTTGGTGCAGCAGCATACCGAATTGTCTTTGGCGCATTGATCTCGCCCCCAGGGATCATAAGCTCGTCACCCACTGACAAAGAGTCAGCTGAAGCAAGTTGGTTGTATTCAAGTACCTCCTTAAGATTCGCATCATACTTCTTAAGAATTGAACCAAGTGTTTCCCCTTTAGCCACCGTATGCTGTACTCCTACAATAGGAAGGATCACCAATGTATCTCCAGCTTGGATACCAGAGGCTTTAGGAATGTCATTTGCCCATAGGATTGTATTGGTAGTAACACCATACATTTCTGCAATCTGTGAAAGGGCATCGCCTTCACGTACTACATACACACTAATCTCACCACCACTGTTTCCAGAAGCAGCGATATCGTCAGCTCCTACGGGACCAGTAGAGACAAGTGTTCCTTCTGCGACAGTAACATCACCTCCACCAGTTGCTAACGGTGCTGCGTTTGCTGTGGCGCTTAACAGGGGAGTGTACTGTGCCGAGTGGTCTACCGCGATAGTAACTGCTGCAGGCTCTACTTCATCCGACAGAAGTGTAAGGAATGATGAAAAAAATCCAGCGTGTACTGACACTGGAATAAGTAAAATAGCTATTACTGGGAGTAACTCAGATAGCAAGATGGTAGCCCGTGTAGATGTACGGGTACCTATATATGTATTCAGATCTGTACGCTCGCTTGGGCGCGAGATACTTGAGGGATCTGAATCTTGTGAGCTGGGTTTAATACGTTTTTTTGTTTATGGTCTCACCGCGTGCTTGCTTCCATTACAGTATTTTCTGTCATATACAAAGTGTGCGAACACACCCTGTATTCATCCGCCTACCTTAGGCATGTGCATCATCATACTAAAAGTAAGCCTTGGGTCAATTGACGTATTGCACTTTTCCTCCCTCGTACTAAAGAGGACGAGGGAGGGCTAGTAATAGGGGTTATAGTGCTATTGACACCATCATATTGTGTTACATATTTTTATTGTGGCATACTATGCGCTGTTTTTTCAGGTACGTAATAGACCATGGTATAGTATCGACAATTATGACAAATGAAGCACATCTGGAAGGATTGAATGATCCACAAAAGGAAGCGGTAGTTACTACCGAAGGACCATTACTCGTACTCGCTGGAGCAGGTTCAGGTAAGACTCGGGTGATCACTCACCGTGTAGCACAACTCATCCTTGGGGGAGTGGCGCCACACAATATCCTTGCAGTAACGTTTACCAACAAGTCAGCGAAAGAGATGCGTGAGCGAGTAATGGCACTCATCCAAAAACTAGCACCCAGCTCAGACGGAGGATTCAATTCTTCTCCAACGGTTACTACGTTTCACTCTTTAGGTGTGCGTATCCTTCGTGAGCACCACGAAGTTCTCGGACTACGACGTCACTTCATTATCTACGATCGGGCAGACAGTGTGCGTGCAATCAAGAAGGCGATTGAAAGCGCAGGGTATACCACAAAGGAGTTTGAACCTAAGACTATGATCTCAATGATCTCGCGAGCGAAGGGTGATGCTGTTTCTCGAACGAAGTACCTCGAGGAAGCTTCAAGTTTCCCTGAAAAGGTATGTGCAGAGGTATGGAAGTACTACAACAAAACCATGCAAGAAGAACACGCTCTGGACTTTGATGACCTTCTGTTTAAAACACTGCACCTCCTTCAAGCATATCCAGTGGTTCTAGAAACACTGCAGCAGCGGTATCAATACATCCACGTTGATGAGTACCAAGATACGAACAAGGTGCAGTTTGCGATTGTAAAACTTCTGGCTGGCGAGAAGGCAAACATTTGTGTAGTAGGGGATGTCGACCAGAACATTTACTCATGGCGCGGAGCGGACATCAAGAACGTACTGCAGTTTGAGAAAAACTTCCCAGGAGCGAAGACCGTATTTCTTGAAGAGAACTACCGTTCATCAGGAACTATCATCGCAGCATCGAACGATATTATTGAAAAGAATAATAACCGTATTCCAAAGACTGTTTTCACTTCTAACGATCACGGTGAAAAAATTACACTCTACGCAGCGCACACAGGACCAGACGAAGCTGAGTACATAGTGATGACCATCAAGAAGCTTATTGAGGAAGGTGTATCACCCTCAGCGTTTGCGATTCTCTATCGAACTAACTTCCAGTCACGAGGTCTTGAAGAAGCATTCCTAAACTTCGGTGTACCGTACCAGCTGTTAGGAACGAAGTTCTTCGAGCGTAAAGAGGTGAAGGATGTGTTGTCATACTTACGCCTGGCTTTAAACCCTGGAAGCACCGCAGACATCGCGCGTATTGTGAATGTGCCAACGCGAGGTATTGGAAAGGTAACGATGCTCAAGATGGTAGAAGGGCGACGTGATGAGCTCAAGGGAGCAACACTGACTAAAGTAGAACGCTTCGAAGAAATGATGCGCGACATAGGAGATCAGGCACGCACTGAGAAGATTTCTGAAACACTGAAGTTCATCATCAAGCGAACAGGGATTGAAGCGGACCTTAAAAAACACGGAACAGAAGACGACATGGAGCGACTAGGTAACTTGCAGGAGCTTGTGACGCTGGCAGTTCGCTACGACGAGCTTGGACCAGAAGAGGGGGTAGAGGCGCTGATTGAAAACGCAGCACTACAAAGTGACCAGGATGAGCTACAAGAAAAAGAAGAGAGTGACGCGGTACGATTGATGACCGTGCACTCATCTAAGGGTCTTGAGTTCCCCTACGTATTTATCACCGGGCTAGAAGAAGGACTCTTCCCGAGTGAGCGCCCTGGTGATGATAAGAAAGACCACGAAGAAGAACGTCGACTTTTCTATGTAGCACTCACGCGTGCAGAAAAGAAAGTGTATCTGACCTACGCACACGTACGCATGATCTTCGGACAGCAACGCGTAAACGTCCCCTCATCATTCATCAACGACATCAACAACGAGCATGTTGATACTGACGACTCTCAAGGAGGCGGAGGTCGAGGCAGTGGCTCTGGATATATGGCGACAGTATTCTTGGACTAGGAAGTACAGAAACAAAAAAGCGACAGGATAGCCTGTCGCTTTTTTATTTGTTTTAAAGAAATTTATTTCCTGTGATTCATCTTCATTTACCATTTGCTTTTATTATTAAAAACCGTAGTCTGATAGACATATGAGCTTTCAACACAAGAAGTCCCTCGGACAACACTTCCTCACCAGTAACGTGGTGCCTACTTGGATGTGTGACGCTGCTGATTTATCTGCAAGGGATTTTGTGTTGGAGATTGGACCGGGGACGGGGGTGCTTACCAAAGAGATACTAGCCCGCGGTGCTACCGTACTTGCGCTTGAGGCTGATACTCGTGCTATTGAAGTACTCGAGGAAACCTTTGCAACTGAGATTAGTGACGGAACATTGATCCTTCGACACTGTGATGTACGAACACTCGACCTTACTGCAGTACCTGAAATCTCTACAGGGTCATTTAAGGTTGTGGCAAATATTCCATACTACTTGTCAGGGTTACTCTTCCGGATGTTTCTCGAATCTCCAGTACAACCTACTGACTTAGTCTACTTAGTACAAAAAGAGGTAGCAAAGCGAGCGACGACGACTATCTCGACGGGCGGGAAAGAGTCACTTCTGTCTCTTTCAGTGAACGTATATGGAACGGGGAAGTATGTTAAGACGGTTACACGGGGTCATTTCACGCCACCACCAAAGGTGGACTCTGGAATCATTGTTATACGAAACATCGGGAAGCACAACTTTACAAACATCGAAGAATCCTTATTTTTCAACGTATTACACATCGGTTTTGGTCAAAAACGTAAGCAATTACTTGGAAACCTTACAAAACACTATGATCGAGAACTGCTTATCAACATTTTTTCCACAATAGACCTTTCTGTTTCCATCCGTGCGGAGGATGTACCACTGCCTATGTGGCTTACTTTGGTAGAAAAACTTATTCCCCACAGCTAGTCCACAGTTTATACATATATATATGTATAACTATTCACAGGTTAACCACAGGGTTATACATTGTGAGTAGTCGGTGAGGGTATACTAGACATATAAACATTGTATATGTCTGGTTCACAAAAAAGAATATCAGGGGCCGTATTGGCGAGCGCGGCACTTATCGCAGTAACCCTGTTCATCACTACAGAGAAACAAGCAACGCAGCAGTCTGCTGAGAACGTAGCAGTGGTTACTGTCGTGCCTGAGCGTAAGGCTATTGCAACAGCAGACAAAAACCAAGATGGGGTACCTGACTGGCAAGAGGCACTGGTGGTGACCGAAGCACTGAGCCTGGAAGAAACACTCCCGTCTGCTGAATACATCACCCCTGAGACACTCACCGAGCAATTTGCTCTAGAATTTTTCCAGGACGTCGTCCGGGCTGAAAACTATGGTGCATTTGGTGCTACTAATGAAGAGATTCTCGCTAATGCAGGTGACCAATTTGGATCAGAAGCACTGGACACACTCTTGAATGCTTCTGATATTACGGTATCAAGCGACACGTCAGTATTAGCTTTAAGTCACTATGGTGAAGAAGTTGCTGCAATCACTGCACGATATCCAAGCAACAACGCAGGAAATGAAGCGGTAATTTTGGAAACAGCACTACGTGAACAAAATGAAGCCTCGCTAGAAGCTCTTGATTCAAGAATAGTAGCCTACACAGGTATTCTTACCGACACTCAAGCACTACCAGTACCTGCATCAATGCAAAAGGAGCACCTGGACCTTCTCAATAGTTACCAGGCAATTCTTAGTGATATCACCGCAATGCGTCAGGCATTTTCTGATCCGATGCTGGCACTACTTCGTATGAAGCGGTATGAAGACGACACCCTCGGACTTACCGTGTCTATTATCAATGTGTACACAAAGCTGATTGCAGACGGTGCAGTCTGGGATCAGGACTCAGTAGTATTTACCCTTATTGGCGTAGGTGAACCAACTTAATATATGCATACATCACTCTATAAAAAAATAACTTCAGGTATCAGTGGGTTTCTTGTGGTTGTACTTTTGGTAACCTCTGGAATATTTACACCAATTAATCCTCATACTGCAGAAGTACAAAAAGCAGAAGCTCTCTTCGGTGGCGGTGGGGCTGTGTGGGTTGTTGGTGGAAATGGGACCATCCAAGATACCATCAGTGCTGGTGCAAACACGGTAATAGCTGGCTTACAGCAAAGTACTTTTGCTAAAGAGTACCTTCTTGACGGCATTGCTTCTGGCTTAGCAAAACTCATGCTTAAAAGCATGACCCAAAGCATCCTTACCTGGATTAACAACGGGTTCCAAGGTAGCCCTGCGTTTGTTACCGACCTCAAGCAATTTCTTATTGACGAGGTTGATAAAACAGTAGGGGAATTTATATATAATGATCCATCACTGAACTTCCTATGTAGCCCCTTTCAGCTTGATGTAAAAATTGCGCTGGCCACCACATACCGGCAAAATGCACACGAAGGGCTTGATGCGCAATGTACACTCAGTGGCATCACCGACAATGTAGAAGGGTTCTTAAATGGCTCTTTTGATGAAGGAGGTTGGCAAAGCTGGTTTGAAATAACACAAAAAACAGTAAATACACCAACCGGAGCCTATCTCGCAGCAGAGGCTGAGATGTATGCACGCATTGTTGATCAGCAAGGAAACACGATTCGTGAACTTGATTGGGGTGAAGGATTCTTATCATTTAAAGTATGTGCGGACACTGAAGCACAAACCGACTGTGACATCACTACACCAGGGAGGGTTATTGCAGATCAGATAAACTCATCACTTGGCGCTGGGCAAGATGCTCTTATTGCAGCAGACGAGATTAACGAAATCATTGGAGCACTGTTTGCACAACTTGCCGAAAAAGCAATCACAGGCGCGCACGGTCTACTTGGACTTGGTGGAGGATCGAGCTACACAGACTACTCATTTGAAGGTACTGCCTCAAGTTCATATCTTACCGCATTGGATGAAGAGTCTACTTTAAGTGAGGACCTTGAGGACCCGTTCGCACCTGCACTTACTGAGCTCAATGCTAACGTAGCACTGCAAAACGTTATTATAGCAAATATAAATGCTGCAGAGAGCCGACTGCTCGCAGCACAAGCGCGACATCCGCTACGAGAGGTTCGTGATGACCAGGGTGAGGGGACTGGGGTTATGGTGAGCTCATGTCCCGCAATTCTTGCCCTGGAGATGCCTACGGAAATAGAAGACATCCGCCGTGATGCTGCACTAGCGATTATTATTTCCGACTCTTCATCTACAGCCCTCTCGAGCTTGAGTACCCAATTCACTGAAGCACTCACTAGCTCCAACGCTAACGAGATCGAGACACTGATTGATGCCTATACCCAACTTGATCGCAATAACCAAATTATCTCACCACTTGATAACACAAACGTTCAAATCTTTATAGATAATGATTTGCGGGAGGTTATCACCAATTTTGATGCGCTGATAACCAGCACGCTCAGTAGTTGTGAAGACCGTGACCGTTAGGAAAGTAAAAAACACCCTCTGGGTGTTTTTTCTTATGATCATCGTCTTCGACAATCCCTTTAGCTGCTGTCAATATGGTGACAAAAACTAAGTTTGGTACAGCAATCCACGGTACAATGGGAGGAATATGGGTATGTTAGTGCAGGGTAAAAAGCACCTCTTTTTAGGTTTACTTACGTTTTTTATTTGTGCCGTACTCACACCAGTAACAGCGCATGGGCAGGTGGGTACCGGGGCAGGACCTGGGGGTGATGGTAGTGGTAATGGATTTGGTGGGGGGAACGATCCCGGTGTTATAAATGGCGTAATTATTGGGACACCCACAGGAGGAAGAGGTAGTGAGACGAGTACCGAGCCAGGAAGTACTGGGACCGCGACCCCCGCTGGAACAGGAGGGTCAGGTTCTGGGTCTGTAGGAACAGGGTCCTCTGCTCCAGTTGAACCAGCTAACGTTGCTGCCCGGAACGACAGCGGCGGGGTAGAGAGCCTTATCTACAACGTAGCGGTTGGTCTTGGAGGTTGGATTGCAGGACTTGGTGGAACGGTGTTTGATTTGTCGATGGAAAAGACGGTGCTTAAGATGGGGTGTTGGTTTGTAGCCAGTGGTAGCGGATGTAATGGTGCCGACGGGAACGGGGCAGTGGGAGGAGTGGTCAATGTGCTCTGGAGTTTCGTTCGGGACCTTTTTAATATTCTCTTTATCTTTGCACTGGTCTTCATTGGACTGCGTACCATTCTTAATTCCGAAGACTCAGGAACGCAGCGAGCTCTTGGACTCCTTATTGCTGCTGCACTTTTAATAAACTTCAGTTTGTATATCAGTAAGGTAGTGGTGGATGTCGCGAACTTCACTGCGGTTGAGATATACAACCAAGCCTCAGCCGGTATTGATGATTCGTATAGCTTGGGTGCTGCTGATGGAGCTGCTCGAGACACTGCACTAGTTGAGTTTTCAACCGCAGACAGAAGTATCGCAGGGGCATACATGCAAGTGCTGGATATCAGCTCGTGGTTTGCTGAGATTGTTGAGGATCGAATTATCATCTACTCAATCCTCGCGATGTTCTTCTTGATTATTTTGGGTATTGTACTGCTCTATGGAGGACTTATGCTTATTGTCCGTTTTGTGGCAATCATCATTCTTCTGATTTTTTCACCAATCATGTTCCTTGGATGGATTTTCCCGGGCATGGCTAGCTACTCTACAAAATGGCGCAAGATGTTTGTCGCCTATTGTTTCTTCGCACCCGCATATATATTTATGTTGTACTTAGGACTCTATACACTAATCCAGGTGAAGAGTGGTTTAAACATGCAGCCATTTAGTACTTCGTTTGTTTCAGGGGGGCCGCCACTATCAGCAGGTGTGTTTGAAGTTTTCTTGTTCTACATGATCGGATTAGTATTCCTCTACGCCGCAACAAAAGTTGCGTCAGTTGCCAGTGATGCAGGGGCAGGGGCATCGATGAAGTGGGGGGATAATATGGTTCGTAAAGCAACGGGAGGTGTAACCGTAGGATTAGCAGCACGGGGTGGGCGAAAAACATTTGGGTACGCTGGGCAAAAAATTGCAGATAATGAAAAGGTCAAAGATTACGCCTCTAGATCAGCAGTTGGCCGGGGTATCTTGCGTGGAAGTAGAGCTGTGGGTGCGGCAAGTTTTGATGCTCGTGGGATTGGAGGAGTTGGTAAATCACTAGGTCTTAGCGAGGGCAAGAAGGGGGGATACAAAGCGCAACGAGACGAGATCGTTAAAAAGGAGCAAGCTTTTGCAAAATCACTTGGCTCTGTTGGTGATGATGACCAGACTGTTGCAACAATGAACGAACAGAAGATTTCTCTAGAAGCTGATGTCGTTCGTCTGAAGACCGAGAAAGAAACAACAACTGATCCAACGCGGAAAGCCATGATCGTGAAGGGAATTGCCCAGCGCGAAAAGGACATAAAAAAGAAGGATGAAGAAATTAAGCGTGAAAAGAACAGACGTCAAATTGGTTCCTCAGGTGACATTACTGAGCTAGCTGGTGCAACGGAAAAGAAAGAAGCAACACGGGTAGAACTCGAAGATTTACGAACTAAATTTACTGTAGCTCAAGAATCACGTGATAAAACAGAGATGAAAGCTTTAGTTACTCAAATTAAAGCGAAGAAGAAAGAACAAAAAGACCTAGAAAAGGAAATAAAAAGCAAGACAGGTTCACTTGGATATGCAGGGGCACTTGAAAACAGAGGTTTCGTAACAAACACAATGTGGTACGGTCGAATTACAAACCAAGACAGGGAAGCTGGTAAGGAAATACGTAGCCAGTACGAAAAAGCAGTGAAGAAATCTAAAGATGATGAACGTTTCGATGGACTAAAGGAAGAGCTCTCTAAAAAGGCAGCATAATATATGGATAACTCACTCTATACAGCAAAAACTCTTGTGCAGGAACGGGCCGAAATCCTGCCTAAGGAAATTCTTTCTCTTATTACCGAGGGTGAGCTTGATGTAACTATGTTCGCAATAGAGAATGAGTTTGAACTAACAGCTAAACAGGTAAAGCTTCTAGAGAACGAAATCATTCTCGTGCTTTTATTTTTTCTTAAAGTTGAGGGATTCACCCAGAGAGTTTCAGAGTCATTAGAGATTACTATTTTAGTAGCAGAAAAAATTGCATCCGTAGTGCACACAGAGATTTTTTCAGAGATGCAAGATTTATTTGATTTGGTTGATGGCCCTAATCCACAAGTACAAGCAGCCATTAAGAAGGAGGAGTTAGTTGACCTTGAACAAACACTTACAGCAAAAGCAACGCCTTCAACAGAACAGCCGGGAGCGACAGCACCGGTAAAACTAGAGGAGTTCACAACTGTGCAAAGCATGAGGACCATGGAAGGGGATATGAGTCGGGTGCATGGGTATGGGGCGTATCGTAATAAATTCCCTGATGAGGTGGGGGCTAAGGAGGAGGTTGAGGAAATTATCCGAAGTGCTTCGCAGGAGGGGATTCTTACTGAGAGACCGAAGCTTACAGAGAAACCGGGATACGGGGGTGATGAATAATAAAAGCGTGTGCCAAGCACACGCTTTTATTATTCCCTGGATTGCCGCGCTCAGGCTCGCAAAGACGGGTTTGTGGTTACGACTCTTTACTTAAAAAGTGTCTTTGCGAAGTCTCAGCTGAAGCAATCCAGCGTCCTTTTCCTCTCTGTACATAACCAGTGCACCAGCGCATGCCATTGCGGGCTATAATACCTATATGAGATTCGAGGTTCCTCAATTTATTGAAATCGAAGATAAGATCTTTGGGCCTTTTACCTGGAAGCAGTTTGTCTATCTTTGTGGGGGAGTAGGTGTAGGATTGGTCACCTTTATCGCGACTCCTATATTTATTTTTATACTTATTGGATTACCTGCAGGAGGGGCAGCGATGCTTCTTGCGTTCTATCCAGTAAACAACCGGCCGTTCTCAGTATTCCTTGAGTCGGTTGTGCGATTCTACAACTCAAGCAGGGTCTACCACTGGCGGAAGAAGCGTGTGAACACGTACGGTAACGACAGTCACACCTCGTACGAAGCACCAATATCAGTACCTATTCCACAAAAGGGGAAGGGTGGTATCCATTCACTTTCACGTAAGTTAGAACTAGCGGCACTACAAAAAGAAGCGTAATTATGGCAAACAACAAGAAAACAACACAAGACTTCGTCCCTATTAAGAACATCAAGCAAAATGTGGTGATTCTTAAAGATGGACGTATGTGCAGTATCTTGCTTGCTTCATCAATTAACTTTGCACTAAAGTCACTGGATGAACAACGTGCAATCTTAGGACAGTTCCAATCTTTTTTAAATACACTGGATTTTTCAATCCAATTCTATATTCAATCACGCCGTCTGGATATTGAGCCCTATCTAGAACAACTACGAGAGCGAGAGCCCTTGCAGGACAACGACCTTATGAAAATTCAGTTACGCGAATACATGAGCTTCATCAAGACATTTGTTACTGAGGTAGATGTGATGAGCAAGAACTTCTTTGTGGTTGTGCCGTACACACCAAAGTCACTAGATATTGGGTCTAACCTAAGCTCACTATTTGGCCAAGCAAAACCAACAGCAATTGATGATAGTAAGTTTGAGGAACACCGATTACAGTTAGAACAGCGTGCGTCGCTGGTTGAACAGGGACTCAACCGGATTGGCGTGCGTACTATCGCACTTGAAGATGAGGCACTAGTTGAGCTCTACTATCACATCTTTAACCCGGGCGACGTGAGCAGTACCGCACCACAAGCAGGGTAGTGCCTTGTGCACACCTGTCATACCTGCGAAAATACATGTACATATGGGCATAGCTGATTTTTTAAAACCAAAAACAAACAACAATGTAGATACACCAGAATCTGTACAGGCTGTTTCTGATGCATTAATGACGCTTGAAGATGTTATCGCACCCTCAGGGATCGAAGTTGGTTCTCGAAACATCAATATCAGTGGGACCTACGCACGTACGTTCTTTACTATTTCCTATCCACGATACCTAAACGACGGATGGCTTGAGCCGATTCTTGATATGGAAAAGGAGATGGACGTTTCTATTTTCATCCACCCTATTAACACTGCCGACACCCTTAAGAAATTTCAAAAGAAGGTGGCTGAGGTGCAAAGTCAGATCAACTCCCGCGCAGAACGGGGAATGGTGCGTGACCCGCAGCTTGAGACTGCGTATCGAAACCTTGAAGGACTACGCGACAAGCTACAACAAGCTGAAGAGAAGCTCTTTAACGTGGGCCTCTACATGACCGTCTACAGTGAGGATGAGGCGACACTGAACAAAACTGAAAACGAGATCAAGAATCTTCTTGACTCGCGCCTTATCTATACAAAGCCTGCAATGTTCCAGCAAGAGCAGGGGATTAAGAGTGTGCTCCCATTTATGGACGACCAGCTTTTGGTACATAGTAAATTTAACTCCTCACCCCTCTCGAGCTTCTTCCCATTTACTTCCTTTGACCTTACTTCAGATTCAGGAATTCTCTACGGTATTAACCGACACAACTCATCGTTGGTGTTGTTTGATCGCTACGCGTTAACTAACTACAACTCAGTAACCTTCGCGACTTCTGGAGCAGGGAAGTCATACACGACAAAGCTTGAGATTCTTCGTTCGCTTATGTTTGGTACTGAAGTGATTGTTATTGACCCTGAGCGCGAGTATGAATACTTAGCTGAAGCAACGGGAGGACGATTTTTTAATATCTCACTTTCTTCAACGCACCACATCAATCCGTTTGACCTGCCAAAGCCACAGGAGGATGAGAACCCTGAAGACGTGCTGCGTTCACACATCATTGAATTGATTGGACTATTCCGACTGATGCTTAGCGGACTCTCCGCAGAAGAAGAAACAATTGTTGATCAGGCTATTGTTGAGACCTACGCACTAAAGGACATTACCCACAACGCTGACTTTAGTGATCAAGAGGCACCACTGTTGTCTGACTTTGAAATGGTGCTTGCCGGGATGGAGGGAAGTGCATCACTTATCTCACGCCTACAGAAGTACACATCGGGTACGTGGTCTGGGTTCATGAACAAGCCGACTAATGTGGACATCAACCAGAAGTTTGTGGTTTTCTCATTGCGAGACATGGAGGATGAACTGAAGACCGTGGCGATGTACATCATCACGCACCATATTTGGGGTGCGATCCGAAGGCGTCTTGCTAAGCGTCTACTAGTTATTGATGAGGCATGGTGGATGATGAAGTCTGAAGATACTGCATCGTTCTTGTTTATGCTCGCAAAGCGAGGTCGAAAGTATTACCTTGGTCTTTCGACAATCACCCAAGACGTGGATGACTTCCTGCGCTCACCATACGGGGTACCGATGATCACCAACTCATCGCTGCAGCTTTTGATGAAACAATCACCAACTGCTATTGATAACATCCAGAACACCTTCAACCTTACCGATGAAGAGAAGTTTTTATTACTTGAATCAAGTGTGGGGGAGGGGATCTTCTTTGCAGGAATGAAACACGTAGCAATTCGTGTAATTGCGTCATACACTGAGGATCAAATTATCACCTCTGATCCATCACAGATTTTACAAATTAAAAAAGCACGCGCGGAACTCCGTGATGCGCAAGTCTAGCGTATGGTTGCGCCTCTTATAGTCGGTGTAGCTCGAGTAACTGCAAAGAAAGCTGTCCAAAGAAAAACTGCTGGGGTAACCGCTGCTAACAGCAAGAAGGTTACTAATATTGCCCACAGTAGATCATTACGCAATACACAGCGTAATCTTAAGGCGATGGAAACTGAGGAGGGATACGCTCCTCAAGAACCTGCGAACAGAAACTATCGCCCGACCGCAAAGCCACAACCACGGAAGAAACGAGGAGTTGCGCGTACACTTAAAGCACTCAAGAGAAAAAACCGAGCTAAAATTCGAGGGCTGATGATCATGTACAGCGCGACGTTCTTTTATATCCCTCAGTTCTTCTTTGCGTTCATGTTCATAAGTGCAGTTGGCCTAGAAACAAACTGGAAATGGCTCTCATACTTTCTTCCTACAGAGGAAATCTTAGGTCTTGGTTGGCTTGGCGCGAGTTTATCGGGAATACTCATGCTCATCGGTGCCGTGTTTATGTTTGCAGCAGCGCGGGTGAAACTTACCGACAGTGGCACACTTGCTGTATTCGCTGTTTGCGTTGCAGGATACCTCGCACCATATCTATTCTTATTCCCCTGGGTACTTCTGTGGGTATACGTCGTTATTAAAAATCAGTAGTCTGTTCATAGGAGGGAAGCGCCTAGAGACACCATGTTATTCTTATAGAGTATGCGATTTGCACTACAAGCAATCTTTTTTCTTTGTATTAGTACTTATATAAGTATTGGTACTCCTTTTGTAGCGCACGCGCAGCTTGGCACAAGCTTCTCGCAAGCAAGTGCCTCTACGATAACCTCCTCACCACGGCACCCAGAACCTGGGGAAATTGTGACACTCGGTCTTAATGATTTTAGTATCAACACCAACGGTTCAACTATTCGATGGTTTGTAAATGGTGTACTGGTCACTGAAAACGATCGGTCAATTAAAATAAATGCTGGTGCACTTGGTGTGGTAACAGAAATACTTGTAACCACAACACTTCCTAACGGTGCAACCTTAGAGGCAACCCATACAATACAACCAATTAGAGTTGATATGCTCATTGAAGCAGACACGCTTACTCCCGCATTCTATAAAGGGCGATCAATCCCTTCAAGCGGGAGTCTGGTGCGCGTCACCGCAGTACCGTTTACCGGGATCGACCGTGATCCTGAAACATATTCATACACCTGGAAGGTGAAGGACAAGGTGCAAGACGGGGGATCGCGGTATGGAAATAATAGTGTCACCTTCACCTCTGAATTCGAGCGGAACATGGAAGTATCGGTTGATATTATTGATACCAATGGGAAAATAATTACCAGTGAGACAATCTATGTACCACTGAGTGATCCTGAGTTGTATTACTATGAGATCAATCCATTACGTGGAATGAGTGAGTTCGCAATCACTAAAGGTTTCACCTTTGTGGGTGACGAAATACGCGTGCGGGCAGAGCCGTACTTCATAAGTAGTTCGTTACTCAATGAAAATCCGCATCGTGAGTGGAAGCTTAACGGGAGCACTATCAGCAACCCAAGTACCGATCCTCAGGAAATTACGTTGCGTAAGCAGGGAGAGAATGGGTCGTTTAGACTTGAGTTCCACATTCGAAATTTGAAGCAGCTTCTACAAGGAGTTAAGGAGGCAGTAACTATATCTTTTTAATATGAAACATTTCCTTACTTATTGTATTTTTATATTCTTCGTTGTTTTCTGTTTTAATGTTGCCACACCAGTTATACATGCACAATATGATGAAGCAGTGGGTGGAATAAATAATGAACCCACAAGCCATTTTGTACCATTGGTAGGTATTCCGTACGTAGACACCACACAGGACATATCACTAGGGGACTATGTAAACTCACTGTACTTCGCGGCCATTAGTATCGCAGCATTCTTAGCCGTGCTTAAGATCATTTTTGCAGGAGTGCAGTATATGCTGACAGACGTCACCACAACTAAGGGTGATGCGAAGAAAACGATTCGCGGGGCACTCTTAGGTCTTCTTATTGTACTTGGAGCGGTACTTATTTTAACCACGATCAACCCACAGTTAGCAAACTTAAATGTGCTTAATCTGGAGGAGATTGTTATGCCCGTAAACCCACCTCCTGAGGACAGGAGTGGCCCCGCAGCTCTTCCTGGTGAAACTACTGGATCATCCTGCGCAACACCTGAGCAAATAGAGCGATTTAGTAGATGTTCTACTGGAGCCGTAATGACTCCTGGTGGTCACCCTGGGTGCATGAACTTTACCTGTCCACCAACCGACGAGGAGATCATTGCAGAATACTGTCCTGCAGACAGAGAGTGTAGGATTGAGCCATGTGACAGAGAGAACAAAGGTTACCTTGAAACATGTGCAGCTCAATGTGATTCACGAAACGGTGTGCACTACGATCATTTAACTGACTCTTGTGTATCAACAAATGAGCAGGATACGGTAAATCCTGTTGTAACAGAACCTACAACAACCTATTACATCGTCCAAAATGAGGATGATCTTGCGGCGGGGGATCCTCCGGTAGAAATAACAGTACTGGGCACTTCTGCTACTAACGGATTAGTAGAGGTTCGTCTTGAGGATGGAACCATCGTGGAATACTCATGTGCGTACATTACACCATCTGTGTGCACCCAATAATAATCCATTATTTTCAACTGATATACTTAACACATGAATAGAGCACTCATCATCACCATTGGTATTGTCATCATCATTCTCGTATTAGCGGTATGGGTCTATCTTATGCTTTTTGGCACACCCAAAGGAACAGGGGAGGTCTTCACTAATCTCGGATTTGAACTTTCTTCACAAGGGACAACAATACAAACACCAGAGCCTGACAACATACTTCCTGACGTGATAGTTGATACACAAACAGCAGCACTGAGACAACTCACCACACGTCCCGTTGCAGGCTTCACCTTTGCATCAACAACTTTTGGACAGACAGTACGGTATGTAGAGCGGGGGACAGGACACATTTATGAAATCAATCTTGACACAGGTATTGAAACTCCACTATCTCGAACCACCGTTCCTAAAGTAAGTGAGGCAGTCTTTTCTCCTGGCGGAGAAACAATTGCCTTAACCTCGTACAACCAATACACCCCAGAAGTCTTTGTGGGTACATTAGCAGGAGATATAAACATTACCGGTATCGCCCTGCAACCCGGAGCCGATAATATTGTATTTGAAACTGATACTGAAATACGCTATTCACTTAATAACAATGGAACCACAAAAGGCTTCTCACATGATATTGAAACATTGGTACAACGAGAACTTTTCTCTTTCAATTATATAAACCTGGATGTGTCATGGGGAAGCGATCTTGATGAAATATACCTGAGTACTAAACCTGCACACAACCATGAAGGATTTATCTACACCATTGCAAACAACATTCTCACACCTGCAACATTCTCAGCAAATGGATTATCAGCACTGATTACCAATAATTACATTGTGACGACCTACAACTCTGATGGGAGATACGCCTCAGGTGTTGTGGATACCCGTGGTGAGTTTAAAACACTTCCACTTTTAGCCCTGAAGGAGAAATGTGTATCTACTCCACCCAATAACGGTTTAGTATGGTGTGCAGCACCGCTCGAAACTGACTCACCAACCTTTGTTGAAGACTGGTACAAAGGTATACGAACCTCTGCAGATCATTTCTGGCTACTTGACGTTCAAAGCCAAACCGCTCGCCTTGAAGCAAGCCCTGTTGATTTAGTTGGTAGAACTATTGATGTCTCCGACATCTCCATCAACCCAGAAGGACAACTACTTACATTCACAAACAAGATTGATCATACACTCTGGCTGTACGACACAACTGATTCACAATAAAGATACTCTGTATAAAAGAAAAACCACTGACAGTTGTCAGTGGTTTTTCTTTTATGTATCGCTAATCTTTCTTCACCACTTCTGGACGATGTCGTCGAACAATAAACTCTTGGGCAATTGCCATCAGGTTACTTACTGTGAAGTACAACGCGATTGCTGCCGAGAGGGTATACGCAATAACCACAATAATGACTGGCATGATGTATCGCATCTGCATCTGCATACTGCGTGCAAAGTCATCCTTCAGACTTGGCTCGTCACCCTCCTTCTTCGGTGTTGGCGCTGGCATGGACATGTGTACATGCAGGAACTGTGTTGCGCCAGCCAAGAGTGCCAATGGCAAACTCTTAAGTGTGATGTCAAAGAACCCCAGCATGATCATAGTCGGCGCCTCAGGACGCATAATGAAGCTGTAGAGGAGGTCTGCATTGATATCAGGGAAGGGGAACCCGGCACCATTTGATACCGCAAGGTACAACGCGATAATAATAGGGAACTGCACAAACATAAGGAATACGCTCGACAGCGGATTGATGTTTGCTTCTTTATATAGCTCCATCATCGCCTTTGCTTGCTCCTGCTTATCAGGCACGTCCTTCTTAAGTTGTTTGATCTTAGGATCCAAGTCCCGCATCACCACCTGCATCTTCGTTACCTTAATTGAAAGGGGAAGCATGACGATCTTAATGAAAATTACCGTAGCAACAATCGCAAGACCCACATCTCCACCAGGGACAACATCAATAAAGAAAACCAAACTGTTATACACCGGGTCAAAAAAGAATGTATGCCAAATATAACTCCACATAACGGTACAAAAATTAATCTAAAAATCTAAAGGGGTCTATCTGTAGGGGCCATTGTAGCGCGAATACACAACAGTGTCGAAACACCACACCACACAGTTTACAAGGTTGAACCTTGTAGGTGAACATATGGTTTGTTTAAGATCTAAACTCGAGGAAGGGCATCCTGGATTGCTTCTAATAAATCCTCGCAAAGACGGAAGAGGACAATGTAAACACTAGACCGCCTTATCCAACAACACCTCAACCTCCTGTGCGAAGTCTGATTTAGAAACCTCTTTCAGTGCGGGTTTTGCGATAATTATATAGGTACCTTTGCAGTCATGTTCTTTGGAGTATCGGTACAATACTGCGTAGAGACGCCGACGCAACCTGTTACGATCCACAGCATTCTTATACACCTTCTTTCCCACAACTGCAGCACCATGAAAAACAGTATCCTTTTGATAGATAAGTTGTAGAGCAGGGGAGTGTACCCGCTTGCCCACGGAAAAAGAATGATCAAATTCCTTTTTGGTTAGCCGCTGTTTTTTAGTTAACATCAAATGAAATAACGGCCGAAGGCCTTATATTGAATTTAGTTCTCAATTTCGTCGCCTCTTTACATAAATATGTAATTCTTAAATCGAGAGACCTGAAACAAAAACATTACGTAATCTATACTCAGACGAAATTGCTAGAACACCAAGTCCTAAGTAACACAGGAGGATAACTTACTTACACAACCACAGTATACCCACTATCAACTAAAAAAATAAGCCCGAAGGCTTATTTTTTTATCTATTTAGACTTCTTCACAGTCAATTCAGCTCGTCCTTTTCGACGTCGCGCTCGTAGAATACGTGCACCTGCTTTAGATGCTGCTCGTACGAGAAAACCGTGTGTGGTCATTCGCTTTTTTTGACTTGGTTGATATGTTCGTTTTGGCATAGTATCGGTTGCTTAATGCGCGTAACTATACACTATTGTTTATCTTAATCAAGCCCCCAGGACACAATGTGTGAAAGAGGAGTGAAAAAGTTATCCAAATGCTATCCACAGGTTATACACAGTCGCTACTGGTTGCAAAAATAATCGGCCAGCATGACAGCGGAAAAAAGCAAAAGAGTTTACAGTTTCTGTGACACAGGTATAATGCATTCACTAAGTCTGAATTTGTAACTATGAATCCTTTATCTCATCCTTCAACAAACAGTATTGTCCACACTGAGCAAATCGATGTAAAGAAGTTATGGGATGATGCGTTAGTTACTATTGAACTTTCAATCACTCCAGCGAACTTTAAGACATGGTTCCGCGACACACACATCGTCTCTCTTGAAGATGGAACAGTGACTCTGGGTGTACCAAGTGTATTTGTACGAGACTGGTTAGCTGACAAATTCCAACCAATGACACTGAAAACACTACGGGAACTAACTCCACACGTGCGAAGTATCGAATACGCTGTAGTACAACGAAACGACAAGAAGAAGGAGACAAGTAAGCAACAGACGGTAAACTCTGCACTTCCACTTGAGGAGTACTACATCAACAAGAGTGACAACCTGAACCCTAAGTATATTTTTGATACATTTGTAGTAGGGCCATTTAATGCACTTGCACACACGGCCGCAAAAACCGTAAGTGAGAAGCCAGGTATCGCATACAACCCGTTGTTTATCTATGGTAAAACAGGACACGGTAAAACACACCTTATCCAAGCGGTAGGGAACCAGCTAAAGCGCCAGGGCAAGAAAGTGTTTTATGTTACCAGTGAGCGATTCACCGTAGACTACTTCAACAGTCTGCAAAGTGGTGCTGCTAATAGTTTCAAAGATAAGTACCGACAATACGATGTACTTATTATGGACGACGTACAGTTCCTTGCGAGTAAAGAGAAGACTCAGGAAGAACTATTCCACCTCTTTAATGCACTGCACGACAACAACAAGCAGATTGTGTTCTCAAGTGACATTCACCCAGCACTACTATCAGGACTAGAAGAGCGACTACAGTCGCGATTCGCACAAGGAATGATTGTAGACATCCCCGCACCCGATATGGAATCACGAGCAGCTATTCTTCGAGCGAAGACTGCGCAAAACGGTCTTGCACTTAGTGAAGATGTTGTTGATCACTTAGCTAAGACTATTGAAGGGAACATCCGTGAACTAGAAGGGTCACTGAACACCATTATGTGTCAGTCACAACTATTGGGGCGTATGCTTTCTCTTGAAGAAGTGAAGCAGATCATTAAAAATAGTACTCGACCTCGTAAGACACTGGCAGTATCTGACGTTGTTGAAAAAGTTGCACGATACTTTGATGTTGATCCTTCATCTATCTACGAAAAGACGCGTCGTAAGGAGATTGTGAAGCCGCGACAACTCATCATGTACATCCTGAGACAAGACTTCCAGGTTTCATACCCAGCAATCGGGCAAAAACTAGGAGGGCGAGATCATACAACAGTGATTCACTCGTGTGAGAAGATCAAGAACGCGCTAAAAGGGGACTCTGAACTAGAAGAAGAAATTACACAGATTCGGCTATTGCTTAAATAAAACAAAAGGTTGCGCACGCGCAGCCTTTTGTTTTATATTCGTCTGATTTCTGGATGTGTATAACAATGTGTATAACAGAGCATTTACCAACAGTAGCCATAGTGACAATCTGTGGGTAAAATAGAGAGGTACTGTTAACAAGGTGTGTGTAACAAAGAAGTAATCCACAGTTTTAGTACACGGGGGTACTTCTCCCCAGTCTCGCGCAGTGCTTTAGATACATCAATACACACGTTGTTAAAAATTGTCCCGACAGATAAGGCAAACAGGGATACACCTAAGCGACCTTTCCACAAATCCACAGCCCTAATAATAGTAGTAAAAAAGAAAAAATTAAAATAATAATATGCACGTAACAATAGAAAGAGAACTACTACTTGACCGACTAGAACTAGTTGGAAAGATTAGTACTAAACATGTATCACTTCCTGTTTTGCAGTGTGTACTTCTTGAGGCTGTTGGAAACACGTTGACACTAAAAGCTACTAACTTAGAAATTGGTATTGAATCAAGTGTGGATGTTAAAACTACTGAAGATGGAATTGTTGCAGTACCTGCAGCAACACTCACACAGACAGTGCAGTACATGTCACAGAAGGAGATTACATTGCGTGCTGAAGAAGGAGTGCTTGTGGTTGAAGGGAGTGGTTCAGAAACAAATATCAAAGTTATTCCCCATGAAGAGTTTCCAACAATTCCAAAGATTGATGCACCTGGACAAACATTAAACAAATCTCTTTTTGCGCTAGGTATTAAAACAGCATCGTTTGCTGCAAGTCAGTCTTCTATTAAGCCTGAATTAGGAAGTGTATATATTCTTCAAAAAAGAGAACACTCACTTACATTTGTTTCTACGGACTCTTTCCGTCTTATGGAGAAAACAGTTCCACAAAAGGGAGTTATCTTAGAAGACTCCATTCTTATCCCACAAAAGAATGCTATTGAACTTGCTCGTGTGTGTGACGTGCGCGAAGGAGAACCTGAGTTCAGAGTAAATGAGAATCAGTGTGCACTTTCGTTTCCTGATGGCGTGTACATAACTTCACGTCTGACATCAGGATCGTTCCCTGACTACAATCAAATTATTCCTAAGGAATACAGTACACATTCAACACTTCTTAAAAATGACCTCGCACATTCTTTTAAGAAGACAAACATTTTCCTTAACAAGTTTATGCAAGTAACATTACATGTGACACAAGCTTCTGTGACGGTGTCTTCAAACAGTGGGGATGTGGGGACAACAACTGAGTCAGTTCCTGCACAAACCGAAGGAGAAGATCTTACAGTGAGCTTTAACCAGCGGTATGTATCAGAGCCGTTAAATCATATTGCGGGAGATAGTATTGTGATGCATTTTGCAGGACTTGGTCGACCTTTGGTTATTCAGGGGATTAATGATGAGTCCTTGCGCTACCTAGTAATGCCAATGAATAAGTAAGCAAAGGAACGGCAGTGACTATTGCGAACTTAGTTCCCGATTTTTTATCTCCTTAAGAAAATCGCTGGAACTCGAAGATCAACCGCTCAGTAAATGTGTTTAGCAGTCATTCTCAGAATAACCACTATTTGATCTGCATATCTAAACCTTATGAAAACACTTAAATTTAAACCAAATCTTTGTGAGGAGATTTTGAAAGGTTCAAAAACCTCAACGTGGAGAATTTTTGATGATAAGGATCTTCAGATTAATGATGAACTTGAGTTTGTAAATAAAGAAACTTTAAAAGTTTTTGGAACGGCTGTTATAACTTCTTTATATAACAAAACATTTAGAACACTTGTCGACTCTGACTGGGAGGGGCACGAACGTTTTGATACTGAAGAAGAAATGTGTAAAACGTATCGTACGTACTACGGGGGACAAGGTGAATAAAGATACTGAAATAAAGATACTTTCTTTTAACTTCACACCAAACGGAAGTAAATAAATATAAAACAAACATATGGCACGGGGAGAAGGGGTTAAACCTATCAGTAGTTTATTTGAAAAATACAAAAAGGTTTTAAGGGCACCTCAGGGTATTGTTGTGGATGCCTTTATTGAGGTTGTAGCGGACCTTATAGGGATTGAAATACCTAAAGAGCGCATTGTATACAAAGTGAACAGTAAAACTCTGTCAGTGAGCGTTTCTGGCCCCTTGAAGACTGAAATCATTCTTAAGAAGAAAGAAATACTGACACATCTAAAAGGAAGGCTTGGTGGAAACAGTGTCCCAAAGAATATTATGTAGCCTATATAAAAATCCCGTAGTACACAGTGTGTACTACGGGATTTTTGTTGTGTTTTACCTACTCTTCATCTTCATCTTCAGTCTCTGTGTCCTCCTCCTCTTCATCACCAGGTTGTGGGATTAAGCCGGCGTATTTAACATCTTTCCATTGTTGTACCCCGTATTCCCAGTATTTATATTGTCCGTCGATACTTGGGTTTGTAGGATATGGTCCTAATGGGTTTGTCTTTTCTACAAAGTGAAGAATAGAGTGCATGTTTGCTGCGATACCTGCAAGATCGAGTGTGGTGTCTCCTGATTGCACGCTTTCAATAAGTGCTGCAGTATCAAGTGTTTGCCCACGAAGGATCGGTTTGATGTTTGTGTCTACCGCGGGAGCTTCGGGGAAGCTTTGTGCCTCTACCTTCTCCAAAGCTACATCCATGAATGCTCGCCACATTGGTGTTGCAATCAATCCTGAGAGTCCTCCACCCATAGTACTATTGTCGTTGTTTCCAACCCAGACACCAACTGCTAGATTTGGTGTGAATCCCATGATCCATGCATCACGCAGGTTGTTGGTGCTTCCTGATTTTGCAGCAACGTCTCGGTTAGGGAAGTGGATCAGTGAGTTAGATCCCCATAGAGGTGTCCGAGCTACATTGTCTGAAAGAATATCAGAGATCATAAGGGCAACATCACGATCAAGTACTCGGTGCGACTGTACAGGTGCTTCTTCAAGAATGTTTCCAAGTGAATCTTCAACTCGCAGAATACTTCGACGGTCTGCTTTGACACCTTCGTTTGCAAACACTCCGTATGCTCCTGTGTGTTCAAGTAGCTTTACTTCTCCACCTCCAAGCACGAGTGTGAGACCGAGACGGTCTGGATCATCAAGGGTGGTAATTCCTAAGTCACTGGTAAGTTTAATTGCATCACGTAATCCGGTGAGATACAGCACTTTTACAGCAGGAATATTGAGTGATTGCGGTAGTGCGTTACGTAAGCTAATTGGCCCTAAGAACTTCCCGTTGTAGTTGTTTGGTGAGTAGCAGGGTGTTACAGAGGTTTGATCAAACAACTCACAAGCAGTACTAAATTGTGTTTTAACATCGTACACAATTGTTTCTGGTGTATATCCTTCAGAGAATGCTGAAGCATATACCATTGGTTTAATTGAGGACCCTGGTTGCCGAGCTGAAAGGGTAACATTAAAGTTCCCGTCAATTTCCTTGTCGAAGTAATCGCGTGATCCCACCATTACCAGAATGTCGCCTGTTTGTGGGTCTGTGGCAATAAGTCCAGCGTTTGTTGCGTCATACTTTTCAGTGTTGATTGCTGCTTTCTCAGCGACGATTCGTTCTGCTTCTTTTTGTAGTTCCCAATCAAGTGAAGTGATAACACGGAAACCTTTATCTGAAAGTGCTTCTTCTCCATATTTCTCAACAAGCTGTTCTCGGATATACATCACAAAGTGTGGTGCACGAATTCCGGTAACTGCCTGAGGTTCGAATGTGACTGGAGTGTTCGCTGCTTCATCATGTTCTTCTTGGGTAATGAATCCATTGATGAGCATCCGTTTAAGAACTAGCTGTTGTCGTTTATCTAACAGATCAACATTATTTCCATATGGAGAGAGTCGTGTTGGTGCCTGAGGAAGTGCTGCCATATACGCCGCCTCAGGAAGCGATAGGTCTTTTGCTGGTTTACCAAAGAATGCTTGTGATGCTTCCTCGACCCCATAAATAGTCCCACCGTACGGTGATTCGTTGAGGTAGTGACCAAGGATTTGGTCTTTGCTTAGTACCCGCTCAAGCTTCATTGAAAGAATTGCTTCTTTAATCTTTCGGGTCAACCGCTTCTCGTTTTCAAGAATAGAGTTCTTGATTACTTGCTGGGTGATAGTGGATCCACCTTGTCCACCAAGAAGGTCACCCGCGGTGAGGTTAGACAGTGCTGCACGAATGATTGCACGAGGATCAACACCAAAGTGGCTATAGAACTGGTCGTCCTCAATTGCAACGGTCGCATTTTTTATGTGGTACGAAATATCTTCAAAGGGAAGGATAGTACGGCGCACATCTTGGTGAAGGTCGTACAGAAGAATCTCACCCGTGTTGTCATAGATCTTTGTCGATTGGAGAATACGTCGTTGTTCAAATGATGATAAGTCAGGGATTTCCAGTGTAGAGATCCAGATAAAGACACCACCAACGGCGAGTAGTCCACTTACAAATATAAAAATAAGGGCATCAATGATGATGTCTTTATAGTGCCGCCTGATCCAAGATTTTTTAGTTGCCATATAATATTGAGTATATAGCCAATTCTAACACTGTTTGTCTACATTTCTTTATCAAAACTGTGTGGTAGAGTTAGACTATTAAACGAGCAATATACTATGAAATTATCTGAAGAATTACAGGAACGAGGGTTTATATACCAGTTTTCAACCGATAACCTCGGTGACATTCTAGACGGAGAAAAGCGTACGGTATATCTTGGTATTGATCCAACTGCAAGTTCAATTCATGTAGGTAATTTAGTGCCGTACATGTTACTTAATCGTCTGATGCTCGCGGGACACAAAGTGATTCTGTTGATGGGGGGAGGTACTGCACTTATTGGTGATCCGGGAGGGAAGAGTGAAGAGCGACCTTTTGTGGAACCTGAAGTAGTAGCCAAGCAGGCTGCAGATATGGAGGCAGGAATTCGAAAGTTTGTTTCTGGGGAAGTGTTGTTTGTAAATAACTTTGACTGGTTGTCGAAACTCTCAATGATCACGTACTTACGAGATGTGGGGAAGCACTTCACGGTCAACGCAATGATTAAGAAGGATATTGTGGCAAATCGTCTGACAGACGATAATTCAATTTCATACACAGAATTTTCATACTCATTGCTACAAGGATACGACTACGCACATTTACACAAAGAGCATGCGTGTGATTTACAGATTGGTGGATCAGATCAATGGAGTAATATTCTCGCGGGGGTGGATTATGTGCGACGCACAACGGGCGACGAGGTGTTTGCGTTGACCATGCCGTTGGTTGTTGATAAAGCAACAGGACGAAAGTTTGGTAAGACTGAGGGGAATGCAATTTGGCTTAATCCAGAGAAGACCTCACCGTATGCGTTTTACCAGTTCTGGCTGAATACGTCTGATGATTCGGTAATTGATTACTTGAAGTTATTTACATTTCTTACACTGGAAGAGGTTGGTGAAATTGAACAGGGGTTTAATGAGAACCCAGGGAAGCGTAGAGCACAGAAGGTGTTGGCACAGAAGGTCACTGGGTTTGTGCACGGGGGAGAAATTGAAGAAGCTGTTGAACGGGTTTCAGCTTCACTCTTTGGAGAGGTAGCGCTAGCTGATCTGTCAGATACAGAGTTGAATATCCTTAAGGAGAATGCTCCACTGGTTACGGTTGATGATGGGACTGCGATTACTGATGTGTTAGTTGATGCTGGTTTGGCTACCAGTAAGCGGGAGGCACGGACGTTTGTCGAGGGAGGGGCGGTGCAGGTGAATGGGGTGAAGGTTGAGGGGGTTGATGCGATTCTTGAGAAGGAAAAAGATGGGGAGGTTGTGTTGTTGAAGAGGGGGAAGAAGAGTTTGAGTTTGGTGGAGATAAAATAAATCAAACAAAAAAACAACGACCTGAGGGTCGCTGTTTTTTTTGTGGGTGGTGTACTTCAAGTTGAAAGGCTCGTTGTTCAACATTTGACCCAGGACGGGACAAATGATTGAAAGACCTTCGGGGTGTTATCTGAACTTTTATAATACCCGCAACTTCGTTTTCCAGCGATTTTACCAAGGGAGAAAAAATCGGGAATAAAATTTAATATATGGCCTTTGGCCATTATTTCATTTTACATCTCATCAACATCGTCGAAGCTGTCGTAGTCGGTGTCGTCGGCGTCATCCTCTAAGGCAGAGTCGTCGCCTTCTTCCTCATCGTCATCCTCACTCTCTCCTTTTTTCTTGGTGTCTTCGGTTCCGTCCTCGTCGAGGTTTCCGTAACCTTCGGTGTCAGCACCTTCATCCTCGTCATCTTCTTCCTCTTCAGCTAGTTCCTCTAGAGCGGAGTCGTCAATGCTCGCATCCTCGTCATCTTCTTCCTCTTCAGGATCGATGATTTCTTCATCAGTGTTGTTGGTGGTAAAAAAGATCATATGCGTTTACATTATAAATAATTAATACTAAATTTTTATCAAAAAAAGTTTCTTTTGGCAACCCCTCTCTGTGTGGGTTAGGAATGCAGATTTTAGCAGTTTATTTGTAGTGTGCAAGTCTTTGTAATTAATAGATACAATTCGCTGTTATAACAGCAGGTAATGAGACTACTGTGCACTATTGGGTATGTGTGCGAGTGTGGTAATACCAACAGCTATCGCGTCATACTCGTCGTCTAATGCAGTCTTGGGCACATTCAGTACTAACCGCTTCACCATATCGATTACTGCGTTCTTATCACTCTTTCCATAGCCTGTGACTGCAATTTTAATTTCCTGAGGTCCGTATTCAAATACCTGGCATCCTGCTTTTTTTGCAAGGTAGATAATAATGCCACGTGCTTGAGCTACACCAATAGCAGTCTTCACATTCTTGTTGAAAAATAATGTCTCAATACCAACAGCGTCGGGGGAGTAGGTGTCTAGGAGTTTTTGAAACTCAGCACCAACAACAAAGAGGCGATCAGTAAGATGATCTTTTTTATCAGTTTCAACACAACTAGAGTATTCCAACACCTCCTTTCCATTTTCTTTCGCAATAACCGCAACACCTAATCGGTCATATCCAGGATCAACACCAAGTACTTTCATAATGAAATAAGAATATCACAAAAAAAGCGATGCTTGTAAGCATCGCTTTTTTTGTTACAAGGACCGACCTTGTGGTTGTGTGATTAAAGTTCGGCAATGGTGTAAGTCTGGTGTTCCAGTGGTTTTCTCAAGGGGAGAAAAAATCGGGAACTAAATTCACGTATAGTAGCTGCCGCTCCTTCGTTCATTTTTTATTCTTCTAAAGTGTCGGCGGTTGTATATACGTTGATGACGTCCTCCTCCTCTTCCAGTTTCTCAATAAACGTAGCTAACTTTTCTCCCGTTTCGTCATCGAGATCCATCGGAGTGTTTGGTGTGTATCCGTCGGCAGTTTTGGTAAACGCCCATGCTGCAGATCCTGGAGAGCCAAGTTCTAAACCAGCCTTACTAAATACGTGTCGGATCAGTGGTGCAGTTCGATTGTTGTTGTCGGTTACTGTTTGGATCAGTAGTGCGACTCCTCCAGGACCGTATCCTTCAAACATAATCTCTTCTAGCGCATTCCCGTCAGTTCCCGCTCCTTTAGCAACTGCGCGTTCAATATTCTCTTTGGGCATTGAATCTTTCTTTGCACGCACAATTGAAGCAGCAAGTTGTGGGGAAGTGATGTCTCCACCAGCTTGGCGTGATTCCATTGCAATAAGCATAGAGTGCTTTGAGAAGACTTTACTTCGCGCTGCATCAGTAGCTCCTTTTTTGTGTTTGATCTTTGACCATTTGTTGTGTCCACTCATATCTAATTACTATTATTTAATTTCTCGTAAGTATTTATTTTTGATACCGAAAGGTCAAAGGCATTTTCTTTGTTTGGTCCAGCGATTTTCTCAAGGGTGAGAACTGACTTAATGTCAGTTCGCAAGACTTTGCCTAGTATTTTCTTTAGAAAAGACTGACAAAGTGTACCGTTCCTGTAGGGAAGAAAATCGGGACAGCACACCAAGGGTATTTCCGTTTTTATAGTCGACTTGGGTCTCCTTAAAAACTAGGGCAAATTCAGAATAGTCGTTACACTTCTTTCTTCATTTAATCTTTGACCATTTATTATGTCCTGACATATGAATTTTGTATCTAAAAGTATATATAAAGTGTATGCAATTCTTGGGACCTCTGCAAGGGTATTGACATAAAAGTTTGAATATTGTTTAATATAGCCTCATTTATGGAGGCGACAAATGAAAAAGATTGGTGATATGGCAACTTTGAATATTGGTTCCCATTGTCTGGCACAAGGCAAGGTTGTCGCGATCCATTCTGACGGTCGGGTTGAGATCGATCAAACTGACTGGCGGGGTGATAACCATATCGGTGTTCCTAACTAGGGACAAAAAAGCCCGTTCGAATGAACGGGCTTTTACTATGCCTGATTTTCAATATGGCTATACGCAGTGGCGCTCGCGATACGTCCTCTAGGGGTACGCTCCAGGAGTCCTTGACGAATAAGATAAGGCTCGATCACGTCTTCAATAGTTGATTGTTCCTCACCGGTTGCCGCTGCAATAGTGTTAAGTCCTACAGGTCCTCCGTTAAACTTATTGATGATGGTATCCAGTACTTCACGGTCGGGGCTCCCGAGACCAAGTGAATCGATCTCAAGCAATGCAAATGTGCGATCAACAATATCAGTAGTCAGTTCTCCTCCTTCAAGCTGCGCTAGGTCACGACAACGCTTCAAAAGGTAGTTTGCCGTACGGGGTGTTGCACGACATCGCTTAGCAATACTGTCCATAATTTCTTGCGAGGTGGATACGCCAAGCAGTTCTGCTGAGCGTCCAAGAATTTGCGCAATCTCTGTATCTTTATAAAATTCTAAACGGAACGTTCCTCCAGAGAAACGAGATCGCAATGGTGCAGATAGAAGTGAGATACGCGTGGTAGCAGATACAAGTGTAAACGGCGGAAGTTCAAGTTGCACGGTTCGGGCCGACGGTCCTTTCCCGATAATAATATCGAGTACCCCGGATTCCATGGCAGGGTAGAGCACCTCTTCAATACTTTTACTCAAGCGATGAATCTCATCAATAAACAAAACGTCACCTGGTGAGAGGTTGGTAAGGATTGCAGCAAGGTCACCCACACGCTCAATAGCAGGACCTGAAGTAGTTCGCATGTTGGTGCCAAGTGTTTTTGAAATAAGGTGTGCCAACGTCGTCTTCCCAAGGCCAGGAGGACCATATAAAAGAATGTGCTCAGCAGCGTGGCCACGTTCGCGCGCAGCAGTTAAAAGAATACGAAGATTCTCTTTTGTTTTTACTTGCCCTACATACTCATCCCATGTATTTGGACGCAGTGTTTGATCAAGGTTTCCCGCACCGTCGCGGGTAAATGTTTGTGGTGTATCTGGAGAGTTTGTCATAGTATCTACATTGTATCGTATACAGCCAGAAGAGGGTATTGACCGATAGAAACTAAGAGGCTCCAGAAAAGCTTGACAAATGTTTAGTGTGTGCTAATATATTGCACATAGAACGTTCATCTGTACCGAAGTGGTACTGCTCTCTTCAGAAAGAATATTAAAATGATTTACGCAAGAAGTGCTTGTGGTTTTTATTTTCTGTTCAAGTGTATAATCCTCTAAACAACAAAAGGTTGCTTTGCGAGTATTCCGTGGCGCTCACCTTCGAGTGAGAATGCTGCGGTC
Source organism: Patiriisocius sp. (assembly GCA_047624725.1). GTDB lineage: Bacteria > Patescibacteriota > Minisyncoccia > Phycocordibacterales > UBA918 > OLB19. The sequence continues at coordinate 36,085 of JBLHQB010000004.1, forward strand.
TTCCTTAGTTTCGCAATCTCTTCTTTCCGGAAGTTCTGCTTAGAGGATTATCTACTGGAACATCTCAACTTCTTTCCGATTTCTGCATGAACGCTTCGTATGTCCGATGATACCACGAGAACAAAAAAACTACTCTTGACCGAGTAGTTTTTTTATTTCTGATTGTATCTTACTAGATGATATGCGAAGAGAAATCATCATCTTCCACCACTGCTTCTGCTTTTTTCAAAGTATGTCGTCCTGAGGTAAGATCTACTACTCGCTGTAGTTCAACCAGTGAAGTTGTCCCCGCAAGTACCTTTTCGATACCGTCTTCTGCCATAGAGGGGATACCTTGGGGTTGTGCAGCTTCGATAATGATGTGTTCGCGCGGGTCACGGATCACTGCTTCTTCTACTGCAGTGTCTACTAGTACAGCTTCGTATACACCTTGTCGTCCCTTAAAGCCTGAGTGGTTACAATGATGACATCCTTCAGCTTTGTAGATGACCAACGGATTGGGAACCTCTGGAGGCTTCGGGTGTGTTGCGAGTACTTGTTTGATGACTGCCTGTTCCTGCTCATTTACTGGATGTGCCTGCTTACAATGTTCACACAGTACCCGTACCAATCGCTGGCCAAGAATCACATTAACTGAGCTACCGATCATTCGATAGTCGACCCCAAGATCAATCAGACGAGGGAAGGCCCCTACTGCACTGTTGGTGTGGAGGGTTGAGAATACCAAGTGACCGGTCTGTGCTGCGTGGATTGCGGTCTCAGCAACTTCGCGATCACGAATCTCACCAACCATAATAACGTCCGGGTCTTGTCGCAGTACCGCGCGCAGTCCTGACTCGAAGGTGTAATCCTCACTTACCTGTGTTTGTACAATATTATCAATCTTGTACTCCACCGGGTTCTCAATAGTAATAATCTTAATTCCTTCTTCGTGCACTTCCTGCAAGAATGCATAGAGCGCGGTTGTCTTACCACTTCCTGTTGGACCTGTTGTAATAATCAAACCATTAGGACGTTTCAGTTCCTTTGCAATGACTTCATGGAGGACTGCATTGAGACCCAGCTTGTCCATGCTGAAGCTTGCAACAGTAGGATCAAGCAGGCGCATTACCATAGATTCGCCGGCTGCTCCTGGGATAACTGAAGAACGAACCTCGACACTCTTGTCAGCAAGGTTGAAGGTGAATCGTCCATCTTGTGCTTGGCTCTTCACGTTCAGGATCATGCTTGAGAGCAATTTTAATCGGGACATGATGCGCTTATAGAGCTCGCTCTCCAGATCGATGATGTCATAGAGCACACCATCAAGACGATAACGCAGACGAATGTCGTTAGTCTCAGGTTCGATGTGGATGTCAGATGCACCCAGCGCAATAGCTCCCGCAAATATAGTTTCAAGTGTTTCAGAAATACGACGTGCACTATTAAGTGTACGAATATCAAGGATGTGTTCTGACACGTCTTCAGGAGTTTTAAACTTCTTAACCTGCGCAGTGATATTATCGGTATCAATATCTAATACCCCGTGCTTTACCGCAACACCCTGCTTCTGGTCTTTATATCGGTCCCACCCATGTTCGAGGCTTGTGCTCGCGGTCATGTAGATAGTGTTTTCATATCCGCGTTCAGTGAGTCTCGCGAGCGTTGCTTTAGTATTGGGGTTGTTCGGGTTACGAATGGCGACTGATAGCCGCTTCCGCACAGTTTCGAAAACAACCATATTCCCGTCACGTGCCTCTTTTTCGGTAATCAGGCGTATCGCTTTAGGATTTATCGTGACACCACGAAGATCTACATACTCATACCCGTATTGTTGGGCAAGCGCAGTAATAAGATGCGTCTCTTCTTTCTGCCGCATCTCCTGCATGCGCTCATCACTAAATGTATCATCGAACTTTTGCATATTGTCTCTATTGTATCAGGTCATCCGTACGTAATAGGGAATAGCGGTGTATATTGACAGTTGTCTATAATGTTGTATTATCTACTCAAGTAGAAACACGACTCGAGAGGAGTTTGTAATGACAGTACTTTCACGAAGAAGCTTGTTGTGTGGAGTCGGTACGCTAGGGCTTACAGCTTGTGGACAGACACGTGTTGACGTAAATGTTACGCAACACATCCCACCACCAGAAGGGTATTTGTCTGAAAGTCAGATCCATAATCTGGCGAAGAGGATAGGTCCTCGGACAATGACGCGCGCAAGTTTCCAGCGTGTGCGTGTAGACGCTATTGAGCGTATGCTTGGTGGATCGTTACGCATTCGGAACATCAGGTGTTATGAGTTCAGACACCAGGGTCAGTTGATGGTTGACTGCACTTCCATACGCCGACTTGATAACATTGCGTATCGGTATGGATGGTATGCACCAGTGATGGAATTTACATACTACCCACAAGCGCGTGTGTTTGGCATCTCAGCACCTGTATTTATGGATGCAGGGCTGTACCGCAGGAATCGCAGATACTAAAATGATCAAAAGGCCCGGACATTGTTCGGGCCTTTTTCTATGCCCTCCTGTGTAAGGGGTCCCCTTACACAGGAGGGCATAGAATTTGCTATACTGCATCCACTATGGAAACAATGCATATTACTGATATTTCAGAGCTCGATGGGTTAGCACAAAACGTATTGCAGTTAGCCCGGGGTCAAAAAAGTGAGCGAGCGGTTGTCTGTGCATTGCATGGTGACTTGGGTGCTGGGAAGACGACTTTTACCCAAGTGCTTGCTCGCACACTTGGTGTGACTGAGATAGTCACCAGTCCTACCTTCGTCGTTATGAAGAAGTACCCACTTGAGAATCAGGCATTCGAAGAACTTGTACACATTGATGCGTACCGCATTGAAGAAATTGACGAGATGCGGGTTCTAGGGTTTGAATCATTGTTGGAGGAAAAAGAGACTATTATGTGTATTGAATGGGCAGAGAACATAAAAGAACTTTTACCGAAAGACACTATCCACGTCACCTTTGAACATGCGGGAGAAAACCGAAATATAACAATCACACATGGCAACCAGAAGCCATAAAAAATTAAACCGCAAGGAAAATAGATTTATGATTACTAACACACTACACAGAGATATATTTTGTAGCTTGGCTATTTATAAGCTGAAAATTCAGCTGCAAAACTGCACTTCGCCTTCAATGAATAAAAATTCACCTCAGACTCCATCTTGTTTTTCGCTTGAATTTTCAACTTATAAAAAAGCCATTTAATTTGTTATGACTTCTAAAAAAGACTCAAATAAGAAAACACTGGTGCTCCTTGATGCACACGCTATTTTGCACCGGGCGTATCACGCACTTCCTGACTTCGCGTCAACTACCGGAGAACCTACTGGTGCACTTTACGGAGTGATTGCGATGTTACTTAAGATTGCTGAGGAACTAAAACCAGACTACATTGCTGCATGTTACGACCTTCCTGAACCAACATACCGACACGATGCATATAAAGACTATAAAGGAGGACGAAAGAAAACCGACGATGAGTTAGTAAAACAAATCATTCGATCACGCGATATTTTTGCAGCGTTTAACATCCCAATTTATGAGAAGTCAGGATTTGAGGCTGACGATCTTTTAGGAACCATTCCGTTTCAGCTTAAAGACAATAAAGACGTGACCGTGATTATTGCTTCGGGTGATATGGATACGCTACAGTGCGTGGATAAAAAGCGTGTGCAGGTATACACCATGCGAAAGGGGATTAAGGATACGGTGATGTATGACGAGCAGGGGGTGAAAGATCGATTTGGATTTGGGCCTAAACTTGTCCCTGACTACAAGGGACTTCGCGGGGACGCGTCGGACAATATTCCTGGGATCCCGGGTATTGGCGAGAAGACTGCTACCACACTGATCACGACATTCGGATCTATTGATCAGATCTATAAAAAACTTAAGAAGGACGAGCAACAATTTCTTGATGCTGGTATTACCAAACGAATAGTAGGGCTCCTTAAAGACCATGAAGAAGAAGCACAGTTTTCTAAGATGCTTGCGATCATTCGTACTGATGTACCGGTGACCTATGAGTTACCGACCGTGCACTGGAAAGAGGCTGCTGACACTGACGCAATGTTGGTTCTCTTTGCGGAACTCGGGTTCCGGACACTCGCAGCACGTATTCGAAATACATTTGATCTTGCTGAAGAAATTTCTATTGATCAGGCTGGGAGTGGCACGAAGGACGCTGATGTTGCACGAGTTTCGATCATGCTCTGGCTTCTTGAGAGTGAACGGACCAATGCAACCTACGATGACATCGTTGATTACGGACGGTCATACCTTGATACGATCGATTTTAAAGAGATTGAAGAAAAGCTTGCGGCGAAAATAAAAGATCAGGAACTCACCCACGTGCTCGAGAATATTGAGATTCCATTAATGGATGTAGTGACGTATATGAACGGGGTAGGGATCACGCTTGATACCAAGTATCTCCTGACCTTATCTAAGACCATGCATAAGGAGCTGGATTCTCTACAAAAGAGTATTCATAAGTATGCTGGCATGGACTTCAACATCAACTCACCAAAGCAGGTGGGAGAGGTACTCTATGACATGCTTGAGTTGAAGCCAAAGAATCAGAAGAAGACCGCAAGCGGGCAACGTTCAACTAAGGAAAGTGAGCTTGAGAAAATGCGTGATGATCATCCGATCATTGCAGAGATTTTGCGGTACCGAGAATTGCAGAAACTGGTTTCAACCTATATTGATAATTTGCCGACACTGGTAAGTAAAGACGGACGACTTCGTTCAACACTGCTACAGAGTGGGACCGTAACGGGGCGAATGGCCAGCAAGAATCCAAACGTGCAGAACATCCCAGTGCGAACAGAGGAGAGTAAAGCAATCCGTAAAGGGTTTGTCGCGCAAGAAGGATACACACTGGTATCTATCGACTACTCGCAAATTGAGTTACGTATCGCAGCGATACTTTCCGAAGATCAAAAGATGATTGAGATCTTTAGAAACGGAGAGGACGTTCACAGTGGAGTAGCCTCGCGCGTATTTGGTGTGAAGCCTGAAGAAGTAACCAGCGACATGCGGCGTAAAGCAAAGGTGATTAACTTCGGTATTCTGTACGGAATGGGAGTGAATGCACTGCGTGCAAACTTGGGAGAGGGAACTACACGTGAAGAATCGCAAGAGTTCCTTAATGCATACTTCAATACCTTCACACGTTTGGCTGAATACCTAGAAGAGACCAAGAGTCTTGCACGCCTACACGGCTACACACAGACCATGTTCGGTCGCCGGCGCCACTTCCCAGGGATTACGTCATCAGTACCGTTCTTGCGCGCACAAGCAGAACGTATGGCAATCAATGCACCCGTACAAGGAACTGCGGCCGACGTCATGCGTATTGCGATGAACAATGTATTTACCTATATCAAGCAAGGGAAGTTGGAAGGTGAGGTGAAGATGTTGCTCCAGGTGCACGATGAACTTATTTTTGAAATTAAGGACAGTGAAGTAGAGAAGGAGGTAAAGAAGCTTGTGAAGATCATGGAGGGTGTGCTGACTGAGGAACAATCGCTGGGAGTTCCGATTGCAGTTGATGCGGCTATTGGACCCAACTGGGCAGAAACAGAAGATCTTCCAAAATACAAATGAACAAAGGTGAGAGGTGACTTAATGTCACTTCGCAAGAGGTTGCCAGCTCGTTAGAGCGTCAACCTGAACAGCTTCTGTAAGGAGCGGCAGCGGTCAGAATCTGCCCAAGGACAGAACAGATTCTGACATAAGAAAATTATAGGCGCTGCGCTTCTTAATTTACTTAACTATTGTAAATTTATGTCCCAATTTGCCCCTGTCTTAGGGCAAATTGCTGGACTGGCGAGTCTCAAATTACCTCCAAATCAAATACTCTTGTGGCGATATAAAAATACAGGCCCGGAATTAGTTCCGGGCCTGTTGCGTTGTTTATTTAGAGTCAATTGAATTGATGTACTCAACTACTGCTTGTGTAGTTGTACGAACATCGTAGTGTTTCTTTCGGAACACGGCTGAAGGGTATTTTTCCTTGAGCCATTGTGCGATGTCAGTCCCTCTGTCCGTTGTGTCTGAACTGTGAACATACACGGGGATTGGATCTGCAACATTACCTTCGTGACGCACCAGTCTGCGAACAATGTCTAGACCACTTCCATCAGGTCTTGGACTGTCTCGAAAAGTTGGTAACTGCACATCAGTGACAATTACATCAAACTCTTCCAGATCATTTTCTACAGCCAGCGCACCATCGCGCAAGCATTGTGCAGAAGTGACAACATGACCCATTTGGGTAAGTGTATCGACAATCGCTTTTTCCAAAGCAAGATCATCCTCAACGACTAAGACTCTCATTGGGCACTCTCCATCTTTGACGCAACGTCATCAAGCCACGTTTGAATTTCCTCCAACATTTTTGGAATCATCTTGCTCCTGAAGATCGCAAAATCTTTGAAAGCTGAACCGATTACCTCGGGGAGATCCCATTGATCACCAGCCCAGTAGAATGTGTCTTCTGAGCTATGGACGTAGAAAGGTGGTGGGGTATCGAACGAACGCCATGAGGCCTGTAATAGCTCAACACCGTTACCTCCGGGCATCTGCACATCGGAAATTACCCCGTCGTGCATATCCTTTTCTAGCACCTCAAGTGCTTTTCTTCCGTTCTTCACCCACTGCACCTCATGACCTTGTTTCTCAAGATACATCAGGATTGATTGGGCAAGCCGCTTGTCGTCTTCTACAATAAGAATTTTCATGAACTGCGTCCTTTTTGGTTTATACTATTTCCCACCTATATAACAACAAATAAATGTAAATGTCAATAAAATGACGTCGCCGCTTTCGTGCGGTATCATGTAGGTATGATTCATCTCTATTACGGAAACGATACAGTTGCGGTGCGCGAAAAGGTGCATGCGTTTGTGGCTGTTGAGGAAGCAAGGGGAATTAAGGTTGAACGCATCGATGCGGAGAATTATGTCGAGGGTGTATTTGCTGACGTTGCAGGTGCTACGTCACTCTTTGGGGAACAGACGCTTTACATTATCGATACACCGTCAGTGAAGAAGGAGATCTATGAAGACGTGATTGAAAGCCTTGAGATTCTTGCAGCGTCAGAGAATACATTTGTCGTATTGGAAGCTGGACTACTCGCACCCCAGAAGAAGAAGTTTGAAAAATATACAGACAAGATTACTGAATCAAAGAAGGCTGCAGCTGAACGCTTCAATGCATTCTCTATGGCCGACTCACTATCGCGAAAAGACAAGAAAACGCTCTGGCTTCAGCTACAAGACGCAAAGCGAGCGAACCTGAGTGCCGAGGAGATCATTGGAACGCTATGGTGGCAACTTAAGAGCATGCGTTTAGCAAAACAGACAAACGTCGCTTCCGAAGCAGGTATGAAAGATTTCCCATACAATAAAGCCAAGCGAGCACTCTCCGTATTTAAAGACGGGGAACTAGAAATACTCTCAACAAGACTCCTTGCGGTATATCACGATGGTCACTTAGGAAAGGTAGACACTGATGTGGCACTCGAACGATTCGTACTCACAATCTAACGCATCATCAACACCGTAGCAAAACGCCCATCAGGGGTGTTTTCTTTTTTACTTTGATAATATGAAAAATAGTCTGGTGATATCGCGGTATCAACTTTGGAGATCACGATACTGTTTTCAGAAATTCCTAAGGGAATCAGTTGTGCTTTAAGTGCCGCAACTAAATCTATGTGCGCGTGTGTATCTGTTTTGGTTATATGTGGAGCTATAGCTGGAGCGGTATGTTGCAGAGGGAGAGGGAAGCTATACGAATCAGTACTGATGTGCGGTCCTGTGGATATCTGAATATTCACTGGATTAATCCCGTGAATATTCGAGAGGTAAGCAATAGTTTCCTCAGGAAGTTTCTGTGCAATAGTCTGCCGGCTAAAATGAGCCAGTGCGATAATGTGAGTCACCGGGTCATAAAAAGAAACAGGTAAGCAGTCGGCAGTAAGGAGCATAAGCGCCAATCCTTTTTCCTGGGTCACTAAAACTTCACTGACCAACATATCCTCTTGCCTAGTTGCCTCAAGATTATTAACGTGAGTACTACGGTTAACCATAGTAATAGTATTCCCGTGATCACACTGCATACAAACAGTGTTTTCATATGAGATATCCAAGCCTTCTAAGAACATTTTTCTATTCCCAGGCACACCCAACGTATCACCAATTTTAAAAGACATATTGCCTTCGGCAGTCACCGAAGAGGCATTAAGAATGTTTACAGGGAAGACAGACATACAAAGTACTATACCAGAAATCACCCAGGGGTCGTTTTTTTTCGACTTTATGTTATAGTTTTGCTCATTGTGGCAGACAGATGGTCACAGTATCCGCCTATAGCTCAGTTGGTAGAGCAGAGGACTCTTAATCCTTGTGTCCCAGGTTCAAGTCCTGGTGGGCGGACAAATACAAAACACCAACAGTACTCGATGTACTGTTGGTGTTTTTAAGTATTTGCCACGCCCACCAGGACGTGAAAAGCTTTTGA
>JBLHQB010000005.1:0-38548 GCA_047624725.1 Patiriisocius sp.
GATGGCGCACCAGGCAGGTTATGGAAACACCGTGGCAGTATCAGGTACTGCACTCTCTGATCATCACGTGATGCTCCTGCAACGATTGTCTAATAGAGTAGTGCTTGCGCTTGATGCTGACCGTGCAGGTATCGCAGCAGTAAAGCGAGCTGCAGAGCTCATGCTCGCTCGCGGTATGGACGTGAAGGTTGCGAAAGTTAACGATGGAGAAGATCCTGCAGACATGATCCAGAAGGACGTCGCATCATTTAAGGCAGTGGTAGGGAAGGCAACACACGTTATCGAGTTCCTGCTTGATGTACTGCACGGTGAAGGTCATGATGAGCGAACGTATAAATTAAAGGTACGTGAAGAGGTGCTTCCGTACGTTGTTCGTATCCCAAACCGAATCGATCAAGAACACTTTGAAAGTATTATTGCTGAGCGCTTAGGCACAACCAAAGATGCAATCCGTTTTGAAACAGAGCGTATTGCAGAACGACTGAAAGAAGCCCCGTCGGCTAAAGCTCCGCAAGTAGCCCAACAAGCACAAAAGAAAGAGGTTGAATTAGATCCAAAAATGATAGTACAAAGAAAAACAGAATTACGTCAGTACTTAGGTGTGCTTGTAGATCTCTTTCCAGAGGAACAGAAGACACCATTGTCTACAGCAATTGAATCAGTCTTGAGCGAAAAACTCGATGACGTAAAAGAGAGTCTGGATGCAACGAAGACTAGTGGACTATCGTTCACTCTCGAGGCCTACATGGAGAAGACGCCGATCAGGCAGGTGTATGAAGAGACTGTCGATAAGCTTAATGAATTGATGTCGCTCTTGGCCAGAGAAGAAATGCTCACGCTTACCAGCACCTTGAAAAAGGCAGAAACAGAAGGTGATGATGATACGGTAATGAAGACACTTGGTGCCATTTCCGCATTTAAAAAGAAGCAATCAGATGGAATGTTCACAGGGCTACTGTTTGGAGTCGAAGCATCCCGGAAGACGTAAGCGATCGTAGCTCTTCGTCTTTGTGGGCGGAGCACGGTAATCTAGTGCTTAGAACAAAACAAGCCTCGCTAAGTAGCGAGGCTTGTGGTCGATTCACAATCGTCGTTTGAAATGATATGTGCATACCTGAAAGTAGGACCTACTAGTCCCGGTTGGGCGTATCGCGTAGCATCCGCACATTTCCCATCCACCATCTCCGAGTTCGGCGAGTCGTACAGGCGTAATAGCACTGTTGCCAGTGTCTTCTGTGTAATATTCCCATTTCTTCATAACAAGTTCCTTTCCTGGGTTACTGTTATTTTTTATACATATAAAGTAGTGAAAGTCAAACATTTTTACATCTTGAAAATGATTCTTGTGAGCGAATTATTTTAATTAAAAATCATAGGTAAGTAAGCTGGTCCAGCGATTTTCCTTCCGGGGAAAAATCGGGACATGAATTCAGTATAGTCATTGCATTCCTTGCTTCATTCACGTATAGTACTCGCATTATGGCTGTAAAGAAAGCAACCAAAAAGACGGTATCAAAAGCGGTCAAAAAAACCGTAACTTCGGCAAAAAAATCAGTAGCTAACAAAGCAGTCTCAAAGACAGCTACAGCTAAAAAAACAACTGCCAAAAAGACAGCAGCTAAGAAAACAACAAAAAAAGTCGCAGCCAAGAAAGTTGTGGCTAAAACTCCTGCAAAAAAAGTGGCAGCGAAAAAGGTGGTGAAGAAAAAATTGACGAAGTCGCAAAAGTTACTTGAAGCAAAATCTTCTGAGCTGATGAAACTTGGACGAGAACGTGGATACGTTACGTTTGATGAGATTCTGAAGTTCTTCCCACAGATTGAAAAGGAAGTACCATTTTTAGAATTGATGTACGAGCGATTTTCAATCGCTGGAATTGATGTACTACAAAGTGGAGGTATGCTTGGAGACGATCAGTCAGTTGGTGTTATTGAACGTAAGAATGCGTACAAGCGAAACGACAACAGTCACGACTCAATCCAGATGTACTTACGAGAAATCGGACAGTACCCACTACTTACTGCCCAAGAAGAGCGTGATCTTGCGCAACGTATTCTTGATGGTGACGAGGAAGCTCGCAACTTACTAGCGCGAGCGAACCTCCGTTTGGTGGTATCAATCGCTAAAAAGTACGTAGGACGTTCACCTGACCTGACTCTTTTGGACTTGATCCAGGAAGGTAACCTTGGTCTGTTTAAGGCAGTAGATAAGTTTGATCACCTTAAAGGGTTCAAGTTCTCTACATACGCTACGTGGTGGATTCGGCAAGCAATCACCCGTGCTCTGGCTGACCAGTCACGAACAATCCGTATTCCCGTACACATGGTTGAAACTATGGCAAAGTACAAACAAGTCTCACGCCGCCTTGCGCAAGACTTCGGACGTGACCCTGTGCCAGAAGAGATCGCAACTGAAATGGGAATTGAAGTAGAGAAGGTGTATCAGATTGAGAAAATTTCTCAGGATACAATTTCCCTCGAGCTTCCAATTGGTGACGACGACGACCGATCACGACTCTCTGACTTCATCTCAGACGACAAGATGACTTCGCCAGACCAGGAAGTTTCTCACAACATCCTTACTGACCAGATTCAGGAAATCCTCGGTACACTTTCAGAAAAAGAGCGACGTATCCTTGAGATGCGACACGGTCTGTTAGACGGAACGTATCACACTCTTGAAGAAGTAGGTAAAGAGTTCGGCGTAACCCGAGAACGTATTCGACAGATTGAAGCTAAAGCACTAGAAAAAATCCGACAACACGAAAAAGCCCGACGACTTAAATCATATTAAGCCAACAACTATAAAAACATGTGTAAGGGGACCCCTTACACATGTTTTTTATTTTATTCGCTAAGTAAGATTTTCAATTTCTCCAAGCTCAATAGGTAAGGCGTCTATGTTGAGAATTAGTGATTCTTCCCTAAGTTGTTCTTTGTAGTCAACGTAGCTTGAGTAAGGATAGGTTAGTAGGGTTTGAGTACTGTTGGATTCAGTAAATAGTTTTATTGGATTTGCATGAATGTAGCTCATGACCCACTTAAAATAATCATCGTTATCAACGTATTTTGAACGAAAAGGACGACAAACTAATGGTCCCGTTCTTTTGTACTTAGTATTTATATACATTGAGTATGCTGTACTGAGCTTACCCATGAACTTACTTATTCCACCTTCTTCTTTTTCATGGAGCATGATATGAAAGTGGTTTGGCATTAAGCAGTACGCAAGAATATCAACTAGCGTTTCACCGCGTTCAATTTTGTGTAAGGGGACCCCCTTCACGCGTGAAGTATCAATTCGTTTTGAACTATTTTTAACGTACAGGAGCCTTTGAAATTGTTGATTATCGGAATCTCTGAAGAAGATAGTGTCTTTGTTAACGCCACGATTATATACGTGGTAGAAATCACCCTTTTGAAAACTAATTGATCGTTCCATCTATTCAGTTTAGCAATTAGGAGATAAGGAGATGATGAAGTAGACCATGTGTAAGGGGACCCCTTACACATGGTCTGTGGTTTTGTGAGAGGTTCTTGTTGTGGACGTCTGGTACAATGTAGCTAATATGCATCGAAATGTGATCTTGCTCTTTGTGATGGCGTTGTACTACTCTTTGGGTACGTATGGTTTGGTTGTGTTTGATGCAGGGCTTTTGGTAAGCAGCTTGGTATTGTTTGGTATTCCCGCTCTGGCGTTGGCTCGGTTTACGATGGCACCTTCGGCTGTACTTGTGTCAGTTGCGTTACTTGGGGGAGGGATTGCAGTTTTGTTTGAAGGAATCGCACACATCTATGGTCTGTGGTACAGCATTGGGATTACTGAAGCGAGACTCTTTGGGCTGGTTCCTGTTGAGATGTTACTTTCCACAACCGTACAGGTGGTCTTCCTGGCGCTCCTATATGAAGTTCTCTTTGATGATGGTGTCTATACACCGCGTAGTGCCTGGCAACGTATGACGTTCTTTGGAGTATTTGGAGTCGCTGTAGTGGTTCTTATTGGTATGCATCAATACTTCGTATCAGGAGCATTCCTGCCGTACTCATACATGTGGATTGTTGGGACGATTGTCGCGTCCGCACTTGCAGCTATTGCACTGCACAGAGACTTCTCAGTACCTTTCTTTGATCGCGTGATCGACTTTTCTATCATTGCGGCTATGCCACTAGCTATATCACTTTGGATTTCTTCAATAAATGTTCACAAAGTATTTGCACACAGTACAGAGTACTTAGCGACCGTATCTTTATTTAGACAGGAGGTGCCTATTGAGGAGATTGCATTATTATTTGCGCTCCCATTCTTTGTTGCAACAATATACGAAATGTATCTCGATGATAGTGCTTAGCTCTTTTTAGCGTGGAGATATTTTCCAAGGATCTGCTTCAATCCTCTTCGTGAGATGATGCCTACGGGTCGGTCGCTGTGATCCACTACAGGGATTCGTGCGCGTTGGTGACCAATTGCTGTTGCCGCTACATCCATAAGCGTATCATCTGGACGCACGGTACTAAAGTCCAAAGACATAAACTCAAAGATGAGTGTTTCTTTTGCGTCATGCACCGCTTCTGCAAACTGAGCTTCATCGCTCAGTTTTTCCATAGCATCGTCACCATCAAGCATTGGAGGGATAATGCCATCAAGAAGATCTGTTACTGTTATCTCACCTGAGAGTTTTCCTTCTTCGTCCACTACTAAAAGAGAGTTCGCTTGCTTGGTGAGCATTGTGTCTAATGCTTCACCAAATGTTGCGTTTTCTGAAATCACTATCGCTTCTTTGATTATGTCTTTCAGTTCCATGTTTTTAGTATACTCCTGTATAGAAATCTGCCAATAGTATGCTGTAATATAACCCGTGTTTTAGGTGTATTTGATCATGTGCAATGTTGTGTTGATTGGGGTGTGCTTAACATTCCTTGCAATTTTATTGTATGGGAGTAATATCGTGCTCTACTCGAAACGATATATTAGATAACTAGATAAGGAGAAGAACATTAGTATGGTGACATTTCAAATACTGGCAGCAATAATATTCGTAGTTGGATATATAGGAATCGCAACTGAACACAAATTTCATATTAATAAAGCTGCTTGGGCACTGATGGCAGGAGGCCTCCTTTGGGTAGTTGTTGCTTTTTCAGGAGTTGGGCACATGGAGGAACTTTTGATGGAAACCGGACATGAGATCTTTTCTCTGGTTGTTTTTCTTCTCGCAGCAATGTCTTTGGTGGAGATTTTGATATCATGTGGGATTTTTGACGCACTGCGTACAAAAATGCTTGCGTACAAGCTGACCAACAAAAAGCAGTTTTTGATCATCATGGCGGTTGCGTTCTTCCTCTCTGCAATTGTAGATAACCTTACAGCAACGATCATCATGATTCAGATTGCGCGCAAATTCTTCAAAGGGAATAACATCTTGGTCGCAGCGGCAGGTATCGTGCTTGGAGCTAACGCCGGAGGTGCATTCTCACCTATTGGAGACGTGACAACCATTATGCTTTGGATCGCTGGTAAGTTCAGTGCAATTGAAATTATCATTAATGGATTTTTACCTAGTGTGGTTATTGGAGTTGTTGCATACCTGATGCTTGTACGGAAGGTGGACGATTCACTCGAAGATGATACACCGCAGTTGACTGAGCGTCATACGTTCTCAACGAGCAAGAAAATCATTATGGTCAGCGCAGCAGTATCATTTATTCTTCCTGTATTCTTTAAACTAATTCACTTGCCACCTGTATTAGGTATCCTTACTGGTCTAGGTATCACTTGGTTCTTGGTTGAGTTGCTAGCAAACAAGGGGCAAGAAGACTCACGTCTTACCTCACGTATTGAAGAATTGATTCAAAAGACTGACATTGCCTCTATCAAATTCTTTATTGGAATCTTGTTGGCTGTATCAGCACTTTCTGCAATTGGTGTTCTTGAGATCGTTTCTGGAATAATCTACGGAGCCGACATCACTACCGAACGCGTGATTATTGGAAACATTATTATCGGTATGATCTCAGCGATCTTGGATAATATTCCTTTGACAGCCATCGCCATTGACGTGCTTGAGACTACCAATACGCACCTGTGGATACTTCTTGCCCTGTGTGTAGGTACAGGAGGATCACTTCTTGCAATTGGTTCTGCAGCTGGAGTTGTAGCAATGGGGCTTATCAAGGAGCTTACATTCAAGAAGTACTTTGAGATTGCATTCGTCCCAGCACTTGTTTCATTCCTTGTTGGAATTGCATTCTGGTATGGGCAATGGCAGCTGACTGAAATGTTCTTCTAAAGAAATTCTCTCTATTAAAAAACAGCATGGTTTGTACCATGCTGTTTTTTTTGTGGATACCGGCCTCGGCTTGCTTTTGGTATACTACCTATATGAGTACCAAAAAACAGGATGTGCACGCAGCATTTAATGAAGCATATACGCTTTTAAATGCAGCTCAGAAAGAAGCAGTTGATACAACCGAAGGCCCAGTGATGGTTATCGCGGGGCCAGGGACAGGGAAGACACAGATTCTGACACTGCGTATTGCGAACATCCTAATGCAGACTGATACGGCGCCCGAAAGCATTCTTGCACTGACCTTTACTGAGTCAGGTGCAAAGGCGATGCGCGAGCGTCTACGGCGCTACATTGGCCCTGAGGCATACCGTGTGCCAATTTACACCTTCCACGGTTTTGCACAGAAGCTGATCAAAGAATATCCTGATGCATACGATCGAGTTATTGGCGGGCGTCCTGCAAGTGACTTGGAGAAGATTAATTTGATTGAGGCCATTCTTGATGGTGGTGAGATAAAGCTTCTGCGACCCATGGGGAATCCTTCATACTATGTGTATCACATTCTGCGAATGTTTGGTCAGTTAAAGCAGGAGTACATTACGCCCGATGGCTTTATGAAGATTATTGACCACCAAGAAACTGAGCTACAAGGAATTGAAAAGGTGCATGAAAAAGGAGCACATAAAGGTAAAGTGCGTGGTGAGTACACAAAGAAAGAAAAGTCTATCGCAAAAAACCATGAGCTTTTATATATTTATCGACAATATGAAGCGCTATTAAGCGAACAAGGTCTCTACGACTTTGAGGATATGATTGTGGAGACGGTAAAGGCCCTTACTGACAATGAAGATATGTTGCGTGACCTGCAAGAAACACATCAGTATGTGTTGGCTGATGAACATCAAGATGTGAATGGGTCACAGAATAAAATTCTGAAACTCCTGTGCTCATACCATGAGTCACCGAATATCTTTGTGGTAGGGGATGAGAAGCAGGCGATCTACCGATTCCAAGGTGCGTCACTTGAGAACTTCTTATACTTTGAAGACGCTTTTAAAAACACGAAGACAATCGCGCTTGATAAGAACTATCGTTCAGGACAGGTGGTGCTTGATGCTGCACACAGCTTGGTTGCGGTGGAAGACGGTCCGCTTGCAGCATTGCGTATACCATTAAGCGCCGAGGCGGTTGATAGTTCACAGGTGACACAACGATGCTTCTCGCATCAGGCTGTTGAAGATACGTGGATGGTTGCTGAGATTGCTTCAGAGATTAAGAACGGAACCCTGTTAGAAGAGATTGCGGTAATTGTGCGTACTAACCGTGAGGTTGAAGCGATGGCAGCTGCGTTACGTAAGGAGGGGATTGCAGTGACCGCATCAGCAGACGGAGACATTCTACGGCACCCGATGACCCACGCAGTGCAAGGACTTATTAATGCAGTGATCGCTGATAAGGATGAGTCAGCATTATTTGCAGTGCTCCACGGAACGTACTGGGGCATTAGTATTAATGACCTAGTAAAGATTGCATCTGCCCGAAGTTACGGAACGGGTTTGGTAAGTATTCTTACTGACGCTGACAAGCTACAGGAACTTGGTGTTTCTGATGTGGATGCCGCATTGCGTGTGTGTAGGGTGTTAGCTGAAGCGCGGAAGAAAGAGGTTCATGAAGCACCACATCGAGTGCTTGAGTATGTATTGCAAGAGAGCGGGTTCCTCGATCATCTCATGGAGCATGATTCCTTTGAAGGTGTTCGTGTAGTACGTCGTTTGTATGATGAGATTGAGGAGCTTGTATTGCGCGATGGTGTAGGAACGCTACGTGAGGTGAGTGCAATGTTCGCCACTTGTCTTTCGTACGGTCTGCCGCTAAATGCCCCGTACATCGCAACTGACACGCAATCAGTGCAGGTTATGACGGCGCATAAGTCTAAGGGGCTTGAGTTTGCTGTTGTGTTTGCTCCTCACTTGGGCGATGGTCTCTGGGGTGGTGGTACGCGTAAGACATACTTTGATGTCCCTCTAACCAAGCATCTGAATGAAACTGAGTTTGATGCTCTGGATGACGAGCGACGACTGCTGTATGTGTTGATGACGCGTGCGAAGCGAATGTTGCACTTGTCATGCTCAGATACTAACGCCGACGGTAAGGAGCTTTCACCCACGCGATTGTTTGATGATATTGATGAGGAGTATCTTTCCCCAGAAGAAACTACTGAAGCTGAAAAGCAGTTTGATCCAGCAAAGACCCTAATACAAAAGAAAGGCGAGATCACTGTTGACGCACAGCTACTGACACACCTGCTTACCGAACGAGGTTTCTCTGCAACGTCATTAAATAATTACCTACGAAGTCCATGGGATTATTTCTATCGAAACGTATTGCGTATCCCAGAGACACAGCCGGTACATATGCAGTTTGGTACAGCGGTACACAACGTCATGGAGAAGTGCACAAAGCATCACACCGATAAAGGAACGATGCCAAGCGATACAAAGATCAAGGAGTTACTTGAAATAGAACTTGCTCGAATGCCAGTAACCAAGGAAGAGTATGTGCGCCTGCATGAGAAAGGGCTTGAAGCGCTGTATACATACATTGTCCACACTAAAGAAACACTACCGAAGAACACTAAGGAAGAGTTGAGTGTGCGTGTAGTTCTGCAAACAGGTATTCCAGAGCTTCCTGAATTACCACTGACAGGGAAGTTAGACCGCCTCGACATTGGAGAAGATGGTATTGCGTACCAGGTGGTTGATTACAAGACAGGGAAACCAAAGACGCGTAATGTCATTGAAGGGAAGACTGCCAGTTCAGACGGAGGATACAAACGACAATTGGTGTTCTACGCATTACTGTTATCACTGTATGACGACGATCGGTACCGGTGTAACACAGGAGTTCTTTCGTTCGTGGAGGCAGATGCAAAGGGAGTGATCCATGAAGAGGTGTTTACTATCACCAATCAGGAGGTAGAAGATCTTAAGGAAGAAATTATTGCTGTCGCTAAGGATATCATCAGCGGAGAATTTTTGACTTCTCGATGCGAGGAGGGCGATAGCGACTACTATCACTTAGTACAGATGTTACAGAGATAGATTAGACATAAAAAGAACCCCGAGCAATGCTCGAGGTTATTTTTACGTCAGCTGTGTTTCTGCTACTGTGTCTCTCCCGCCGCTTCAATCTGACTCAAGAGTGTTTCCACAATTTGCTTTACAGCTTCGTATGGTTGCGCTCCACTGATTACTCCTTGCTGTCCGCCAACAAGTACAATCGAGTGCGGTGTCCCTTGGATGCCTGCAGCTACACCATCTTGGAGGTCTTCTTCAACAAGCGATTGTAACTCACCACTAGCAAGACATGATTCGAATGCCGTTTGGTTAACACCAGACTGTGCTGCATAACTCCCAATCTGTGTCATGTTTGTTGGTTCGTTCGTTCCTCGTTCTCCAAAGATAAGATCAGCAAACTTCCAGAACGATTCATTTCCACCAAGGTTTGCTACACATTCAGATGCAAGAGCGATCTGTGGTGCATTAGGGTGAAGCTGTTCAATAGGGAATTGTCGGTATACCCACGCTACTTGCCCTGTTGATCCGTAGTCTGCAAGAATCGAGTTCATTGTCTCGTGGAAGTTCTTACAAAATGGGCAGTCAAAGTCTGAGTACTCAACGATAACAATAGGTGCATTCGGGTTTCCAAGAATATGGTCATTCTCATCAATTGGTCGAATACTTTCTGTTGCTACTTCTTCTTGCTCATCACCATACGGCTGATTTGCTACTGGCGCAGTTTTTGGTGCAGCTGCTCCACTAAAGAAGATTGCTGCAGCGATGAACGCAAAACCGATAACGATTGCGCCAGGAATAATAAATGGGTTTGATTGTTGTGGCACAGGTGTCTGTTCCTGTACTGCGTCTGTAGTCACTTCTGGATCCATACGATTAACAATTATGTGTATATACCAAAAGTATAGCATGCAAAAAATACGATTATACAGGTATATAAAGTAGCTCAAGGCACAACAAAGCGCTACAATACTGGCATGACTATTATCGAAGCTATCATCTTGGGAGTGGTACAAGGATTTACTGAATTCCTTCCCGTCTCATCTACGGGTCACCTTATCCTCGCACGAACACTTTTCGGCGTACAAGACGCTAACGCACTTGCCTTTGACGCAATTCTGCATCTTGCTACCGCAGCTGCGGTGATTGTATATTTCTTCCCTGACATCTGGGCGCTCACACAAGCGGGGTTGCGTAAGCTCGGGAAACTTCCAGTGAACGAACGTGACGAGACACTTCTATACTCACTTCTTATTGCGACCGTACCCGCAGTGATCCTTGGGCTTTCACTCGAATCACTCATGGAATCAACATTCCGATCACCACTGTTAGTAGCGTTCGTGCTCATCGCAGGATCATTCCTGTTTATGTATGCGGAGTGGCAGTATCAATACAAACCACGAACAAATATTATTAATGTCCGCAAAGGTTTCAAGATTGGATTATTCCAGTGTCTTGCATTGATTCCTGGGATGTCGCGCTCAGGTGCGACTATCGCTGGTGGTATGCTTCTGGGACTCTCGCGAGTTGAAGCCGCACGCTTCGCATTCTTACTTGCTGTACCTGTGATCACAGGTGCAGGGTTAAAGAAGTTTTTAGAGCTGTTGATCGACGGTGGCCCAGTAGAATGGATTCCTGTGTTGGTAGGAGCTGTCGTTTCCTTTGGTGTGGCGTTGACAGCAATCCACTTCATGCTTAATTTTGTGAAGACACATACACTGTGGCCGTTTATTTGGTACAGGATTATACTTGCATCCTTTGTCATCTTTGTCTTTGTCTTCGGGTAATTCCGAAAAAATGACGCATCTGCTTTGTTGCTCTGCGTCAGATGGCGGTCGCCGTATAGGCATACGTCTCCCTTCATCTAACTTGACCTTCTTACAGAAGCTGTTCAGGTTATCAGTATTTTTCATACTTCAAAATACCAGTTAACCTCTTGCAAAGTGACGTTGAGTCACTTCTCACCTCGCATCTACATTCATTCTTTTCGGAATTACTGTATGCATATTTAAATAAAGTAAAAACCGCCTGAGTGCTCAGGCGGTTTTTTGAAATCAACAATCGTCAGCAACAATCTCGAGTCCAAGAACATTGGCTAAGCCAGCCTCTAGGGCCGTTATAGATGCTCGTTCCCCTGCAAGGTTAGCATCGTAGCTTAATTCCAAGAAGGCAATTTTATGGTTGAGCAGTTTAATTTCCTTGTCTCTGTCTTCAATTCCTTGCGAAAGTCGTCCATTTTCATTCGACATCAAATCAGATTGCTCACAGTAGCGTTCATGCATTTCCTCCAGAGCAGCATTGTCTGCTTCGAGATTAGTAATTTTGGTTTCCAGTCCTACGATTGTTTTACGTGCCATTTAAGAACATCCCTTTCGATGAGTGTAATCCAAATGTACCAAACTCAGTTGTAAACGCAAGAGAAAGCCCGTCTGAACATTCAGACGGGCTTTGAGTGCTTTTACCAGTTACTTAGTAAATGTAACTTATTTGACTGTCCCAGTAGGTGCCTACCATTTGGAGTTGTGGGTTTATTTCACCCATCGGAATCGCATTTTTCTCACCAATGTGTAGTTCCTCAGTGTGTCGACTGAATAGGTCAGTGACGGCGTTGTGGACCGTAAGTCCTTTGGTGGTGAGGCTTATCCACACGGAACGCTTGTCGATCTTGCAGTTTTTTTGCGTACATACCCCAAGTTAATCATCTTGGTGATACTGTAGCTCACATTTGAACCCAGATAGAACCCGCGTTTCTTTAGGTCACCGGCAGTCACTTCTTTGGCACCAATGTTGTATAGCAAGATTGCTTGTGTTGCATTGACCTCGATAATTCTCAGACGCTCGAGTTCGTCTTTTACAACGTCGTTCATCTGTTGGTTTAATTTCTGTATTGTACCAACGAATTCAGCATATGTTTGAGTGCTCATGATCTATTCCTCCTTCAGATCCTTAACTAACTTACCACCCATTTTCATGCTGTCAATTAAAACGGTAGTGAATGCGTCATCGACGCATCTTCCTTAGTGCTCCAGGTAGAGGTGTCCAATTCGATTTCTTTCTTTCGGTATCCGTCTTTGAATTTTACGTGGCCGTTTAATAGCGCGTAGTCGAAGAGTTTCTTTGTTACTTTCACATCTTGTTCACAGTACTTCATGATCTCGTCTACTTTTCCTTCACGCCACCAACGCACTGCTTGTAGCCCGTCAGCACTTTTCTTAGAGCCTATAGTAGCAGATGCTACTGAATCAAGACGAAGACGTCGGCCAAGCGTCTCACGGATGCTTGCCATGAGGTCGATACTTTTAATCTGTGTAAGGTCTCCAGGGTAGTACTTGTTGAGTAACGGAATGTCGAAGTGATTACTGTTGTAGCCAACTAGCGCGTCAGCACGCTCAAGAATAGGCCAGACCTGGGCCAAGTCATCAATGTGTACGGTGGTGTATTTGTCGGTGTCACTTTCGTAGAATGTACCAACTGATATATCGAGGTCAGTCGCGTCATTAGAACCAACATCCGCAAAAATGTTCTGGGTCTCGAGGTCGAAGACGATGTAGTTTAGTTTGTAGTCTGGATTGGCCATTGTGTTTATGTTGAAAGCTTTTGGATAAGTTCCTCTAGTGTACCAGTTTGCTCAGTGCTCTCAATAAGGTCTTTAACTTTGTATGAGCTGTTCTTTACCTCGTCTTCGCCTAAGACTAGTGCGTAATCAATGAACTGTTCTGCAGCAAGAGAAATTTTCTTTCCTACTTTCTTTGAACTTAAGTCAACAGACGTTGCGATACCTGCAACACGGAATTCCTGTGCTACTTTTTGAGCTTCAAGGTTTAGTGATGGATCAGTCGGAAGGATAGCGAGTGTTACTGAATTGATGTCAGCGGTAAGGAGGTCGTGAGTCACTAAGAAGTCCTTGAGTGTCACGTCACCAAATCCGAATCCAACACCCGTAATCGGTTCACCACCAAATACTTCAGTCAGGTTGTCATAGCGTCCACCACCCATCATCGCACGATTGTTCTCTGGGTCGAGGTCTACTACCTCAAATACGATACCTGTGTAGTAGTCGAATCCGCGGATGATTGTCGGGTCAAATACTACCTTGCAGTGCATTTGGTCCATTGTTTCAATAAGTGTTTGTAGTTCAGCGTATGCCTCAGATGTTTTTACACTATCAGGCACCACTTTGATGTTGTCCGCATTCAGGAAGGTAAGTACTTCTTGTGTCGCGTCACCAACAGCTTCAGTCATCTTTGCTTTAAAGTCGTCAGCTTCCATCTTATTCTTTCGATCAGCAAGACGAGTCGCTGCAAGACGCGTATCAGCATCGAGCTCTAGCGCGTCATAGAGTGCTTCAAGAAGGCGACGGCTTGAAACATGAATCTTGTACTGCTTGCCGTTGATCGCACCAAAATTCTTAAAGATTTCGTTGGCTAGCAGAATGACTTCAATATCAGCAGATACATCGTCGATCCCAAAGATGTCACAGTTCAGCTGCCAGTGTTCACGAAGTCGGCCCCGTTGCATACGTTCGTATCGGAAAAGGTTCGGGATTGAGTACCAACGCACAGGGAAGTGTAGATCACGTCGCTTGTGAGCAACCATACGTGCTACCGTCGGTGTCATCTCAGGACGCAGTGTCACTTCTCGGTCACCACGGTCAGTAAAGGTGTAGGTTTGTTCGTTAACCATCTCCTCGTTTACCGCACCTTTGCTCTTATAGAGCTCTGAAGGTTCTAAAATTGATGCATCGTATTCCTCGAAACCGAAGTGCTCCGCAGTCATTCTCCAGATATCGAACATGTACCGCTGTACGGCCATATCCTCAGGATAAAAGTCTCGGACGCCTTTGTATGGATTGGTTGTAAGTTTACTCATAGCATTAATTTATTCTCCGTTTCTGTTGATATTATTCTGGGTGTTCATTCGTTCATCTGCAGCTTTTAGAATAACTGATTTTAACTCGCGTGGGTTAGGTAGATGCTTTGTTCTGAACTCGGTTTCGCTCCCACTTGCTGTTTGCGCTTCAACTGTACCGAATCCTAAGAATGTTGCAACAATCCCATTCACTTCAATGTTAACGTCCTGCAGTTTCTCCAATCGGAAGCTCCCGATCTGTCTTTTAAATAATGAAATCTGCTCAATCAGGATGAGTCGTCGGTCGGTAATAACCCATATGTCTAGGTGATCAGTGGTCCACATGTGAGCTAAAGTCATCCAGTTGATCATTAGCCAGAAGCTGTAGAAGAAAACGAAGTAGCTTGTGTAGAGTGAGAGGTCGATAGTGATGCCGCCGATGCTGTCCTGCGAGACGATGCTGAGGATGATCCATGCTATGAGCGGTATGAGCGACACTACGAGAATTCCAAATCCGTGCGAGAAGAAGAGGAACCAGTGCTTGTGGACGGTCTCTATGATACGTTCGTTTTCTTCAAGTTGAATTTTTTCGTACAGCATACTTAGAGAGTGGTGAGTGTTATTGCCATAATAATGAACAGGATTGCACTTACTGCAAGATACACACACAAAGCGAGCATGGTCTTGGTCTTGCTCGATCCATATGAGAACCAGTGGTATGCAATGCTTAGCGAAAATCCTACATATATAAGCATAAGAATAAAGAAACTCCCTTGAAAAAGATTCGGGAGTAAATCGGTCACGAGTGTACTGTCTATCATGTGATTATTGTAGCACTGTATAACGCTCTATGCCGTATTGATCTTTGTGTGTAGTAGTGGTGAATCCAGCTTCCTTCCCGAGTATTGCGATAGCTTCCGACTGCTCAGGTTCGTGCTCAATCCAAAGTTGTCCATTTGAACTGAGATGAGTTCGAGTCTCTGCAATAATCCGCACAATACACTCCATGCCGTCAGTCCCTCCGTAGAGTGCCAGGTGTGGTTCGTGCATTTTGACCGATGTTTCAGTTCGATCTAATGCAGGGTCGATGTATGGAGGATTCGTAAGGATAAAATCGTATCCACCTTCTAATCGTTCGAGATCCGTACTCGAACAATCAGCAGATTTAGGAAGTGCTGCAAATAAGTCACTTTGTACCACAGAGATTCTTTTTTCAGTATCTGACTGCTGTTCGAGTACGGATCTCGAACTTGTAGCCGTTTGAAGATTGCTGTCGATGTTTTTTTGGATGGTGGGGAGGTGAGCGGAGTCAATTTCACTGAAGGTAACGTGTGCGCCAGGAATTGATTTAGCGACCGCAACACCAATAGCACCACTTCCTGCACAGAGGTCTAGGACGTAAGATTGTTTTAGTTCATTCTTCTGAATTGCCTCAATAGCTTTCTCGGTCCAGAATTCCGTTTCAGTGCGCGGGATAAGGGGCTGCGAATCTAGGTGGATCACACAGTTCAGAAATGGAATTGTGCCAATAAGATACCCAAGAGGTGTGCCACTATTGAGCAACACTAAATCAGCATGAAAAGCTTCGCTCTCCACGCCTCTGTATTTTTCAGTAAGTAGCCACTGTTCTTCTTGATTCATAATTAGTGAACTATGCTTTTAATGGGTAGAAAAGTCAATTTTATAGTCCATATCTCTTGACAAACAAGCTATCAATGGTATATTTGAAAAGGTTTCAGTTCTCTACAATTTAATATATTTAGGAACCAGAAAGGAGTATTAGTGACATGTCCAGAAAATGATGTGATAAAAGCTACAGTCACTGGATTCACACAGACGAAAGATGGTGATGTTATGTTTGCGTCAACAGAAGATTACGGTACCGTCACCTTCGCAACAACGCTTGATGTGTGGAAAGGTTCACCCTCACCGCAGAAAGGCGAAGTTGTAATTTTGTCAGGAATGACAAGGTTTAAAAAAGGGTGGCGCGCCATGAACGCTAGACGATTTGTCTTGAGTGATGAATCGAAAAATTCGGAATAATCCGAAACAAACGACAAAGGAAACTAAATGTCAGATCTAAGTGGAGCAGCGCTCCAATCTTCGAAGAAAATCATGCTCAATGCTGCAAAGGCTAACTGGCTTTTGGGTGACGTGCTTGAGTTTGTGGCTGATCGGCCGCTAAGCAACCCTCATGTGCAACATCTTGTTGCTGAGATGCAGCAAGGCCGATTCCTTCCCGCAATTACGACGATCATTGTGTGTGAATGCAATGGTCAGACGTATCGTCTGAATGGTCAGCATACCGCAACAGCAGTGCTGCAATGTGCTGAAAGCGACGATGGATTTGCACTGTCAGGGATCACACTGCAGACTTTTTCTGCTGAATCAGAAGGTGCCATGCGTCAATTGTATGCACGTATCGATCGTGGTGCTGCGCGTACTAACACGCATGTAACACACAGTATCCTTGTTGGAACTGCTGACTTCGATTCATTCTCAAAACGTGTTGTAAAATTGCTCCCAATGGGTTTAGCCTTCTATCTGCATGAAAACACCAACAAGCGTAAACTGTTTGGCGGTGAATCAGCGGCACTTGCGGTACAAAGCGAATATCTTGCTTTGTCTAAGCAGGTGGGCTCATTCATGGGTGGGTTGAACTATCGACCTTCACACCATGGGCACGTTTTTAAGTCCCCGGTGGTCGCCGCTATGTTTGCGACCTACGCTGTGGACCCGGAAGACGCTGAAGTGTTCTGGAAGGCGGTTGCAACAGGTGTCGGGTTCGAGAGCGAAGATGAGCCTGCATCAAGATTAAATCGTCTGTTGCAGACATCGACAGTTGGCGGTGGGTATCAATATCGCAGTGTCAAAACTAATATCGGAGCGGAAGAGATTTTTCGTGCATGTCTACATGCGTGGAATCGCTATCGCCAAGGTGGGCATTTCTCACGGACCATTCATGCAACGGCGTTGAAGTCACGCCCTAAAGTGCAATAAAGAGGAGTTACATAGATGGTACAGTCAAAAAAAGCGACATCAACACCACGGCTCACTCCTGAAGAGTTTGTTCTCCAAGGAATTACCAACCTGAAAACACTAAAGTATAAGGGTGTTCATGTTGTCCGATCAGGATTCAATACTGCTTTCCGAGAATATTTCGGAGAAGGCTTTTGCCCAATTGAGACAACTACCCAGATGCGAAAAGACAGCAAGATCGCTGTGTTTCTCGCCAGGGGCGGAGCTAGTCTCTACCTACGGGAGGATCTGAAGGATTCCACATTGGAACGGCACGATGACGACTGGGCAACGCGGGATCAAGAAGGTTTTCAGAAAAAGGCCCCAGATAAGTCTCCTGGCGCCTCTGGAGATGCTCTCTCCAAAATCCTGAATAATTAAATATAACAACACGCAACCATATTGGTTGCGTGTTTTCTTTTTGTCCACTCATTTTGCTATACTACCTCCATGTCAGATACACCAATGCTCGAGATCACGAATCTCGTGAAGAAATATGGGAAGGGGAAGGATGCGAAGGTGGCTGTTGATAACATCTCGTTGTCGATCCCAAAGGGAAGTTTCTTTGGCTTACTTGGTCCTAATGGAGCAGGGAAGAGTACGACCATTCATTGCATTACGGGAATTGCACAACCCACCTCAGGTTCGATTGTGATTGATGGAACGGATGTAGTTGCGGACTACAAGGAAGCACGGAAGAAAGTAGGGCTTTCACCGCAGGAATTTAATGTTGATATTTTTGCGACGCCTGAGCAACTCATGGACTATATGGGTGGGTACTACGGTGTGCCTGCAAAAGAACGACAGGAACGTATTGAAGAAATGATTGAACGCTTTGATCTACAGGAACACCGAAATATGAAGTTTCAGAAGCTTTCGGGAGGTCTTAAGCGTCGAGCAATGCTTGGCCGTGCACTGATCCATACACCTGACCTCCTTATTCTTGATGAACCGACTGCGGGAGTTGATGTAGAGCAACGACATGATCTTTGGGAGTATCTTAAAGAAATGAATGAACGAGGAAAAACCATTATCCTTACCTCACACTACTTAGAAGAGATTCAGTATCTGTGTCGTGACATCGCGATTATTAACCACGGTCGGATTGTGGCGCAAGGAACTAAGGAAAGCTTCATGAAAGGCGGGCGGTCAGTTGAAGAGAGGTACCTTGAAATAACCCGCGAAGATAATCTGAAGCAATAATAATGAGCGATCTACTTCGTCAGGCTGTGAAAAATAAGACTCATCGTACTACAACGTACGGCTCGTCCTATTTTTCTTGCCTTCCTCGTAGCTCATCTCATTTTATTACTCCTTAGCAAAGTCTTATATTAACAAACTAGCAGTATTTATTTTATGAATGGAATTGGATTATATACGATGGTTCGTCGAGAGGTGGAAAGAACATTCCGTGTGGTTGTGCAGACACTCATCGCACCCGTTATTTCAGCAGCACTCTACATTTTTATTTTTGGAACAGTGATTGGATCGAAGATCGATAGCATAGCAGGAGTACCGTATATCTCCTTTGTGTTTCCTGGAGTCTTGATGCTCTCTATTATTAACGCATCGTTCTCAAGTGCATCCTCATCGCTATACTTCATGCGATTTACACGAGGACTTGAGGAGATCCTGATTTCACCATTCTCATATCTTGAGATGATCTTCGGATTTGTGGCAGGGTCAATCGCGCGATCACTTATGGTGGCGTTCTTGATTCTCTTGACCGGACTTATGTTCGGCGCGGTGACGTTGGTAAACCCAATTGCATTTGTGTTGTATGTATCGGCAATTGCGGCAATCTTCTCAATGCTGGGACTGATCGTGGCGCTCTGGGCTGAGAGCTTTGAACAGCTGACGGTACTCAATACGTTTATCATCACACCACTAACGTACCTTGGTGGTATTTTCTACTCAATTACTATGCTCCCAGCTGCTGCACAGACAATTACGCTCTGGAATCCGTTCTTCTACTTCGCTGATGGAATCCGAAACAGTATGATCGGGGTGAGTGAGGCAAATACGACAGTAGGAACAGCTCTCATTATTGGATTGGTGCTAGGGCTTGGAATGCTTGTACGACATCTGTTTAAGATTGGTTGGAAAATAAGGTCGTAAGAGTAAAATAAAGGTCTGAATTCACATGAATTCAGACCTTTATTTTAGAAAGCAAACAGTTTTGCTTTTGGGCTCTTGCGACAGTCGGAGACATGTTTGGGCTATTCTTAATGCCTAAACAGTCGAGACCGGGTAGGAAGTTCTTATGAACGTAGTGAATTAGAAACTTGACGCCGTAGGTTACGCAGGACCGAAACTACCCTCTATGTATCATATGTGATACATAGAGGACTGACTATTAAAAAGAGACCCACTGGGTCTCTTTTGTATTCTTGGATTGCCACGGCTGCGACCTCGCAAAGACGCTTTACAAGGTCGGTCCTTGTAAGGGTTATGCAGGACTTCATTGTCTTTGCCAGCTGTAGCGTGGCAATCCAGCTTGTTTCAAGTGCTTTTCATCAATTTCAAACATTTTTGTGAGTCTATGTATCATGCATGATACATAGAGGTATGTATGTCTGTACCCACAGGGTATCCTCACGAGATTCATTTCTCCTGATACACTATAGTCATGTCAAATATAGAAAAGCTCCACGAGATCGCATTAGCACTCGTCTCACCACACAAGGGTATTTTAGCAGCGGACCAGAGTCCACGGACAATGAATAAGCAGCTTGATGCGTTGGGATTACCACCTGAGGCGGAGCTACGACGAAAGTATCGGCAGTTGATGTTTACTACTCCAGGAATTGAAGAATACGTTACAGGCGTTATCTTACATGACGGAACAATCCGTAATCATACTGATGATCAGACACAATTCTCTGACTTGCTCGTAGCAAAGGGAATTATTCCGATTATTAAGGTGGATACAGGAACTGCACCACATCACGGATTTGAAGGGGAAGTGGTGACACAGGGACTCGATGGTCTGCAAGACCGACTTCAGGAATACTATGACATGGGTGCACGAGGAGCGAAGTTCCGAACGGTATTTAATATTTCAGACACCACACCATCAGAGCAAAATGTTCTGTTCGATTGTATGACGCTTGCTCGTTACTCAGCACTTTGTCATGAGGTTGGGATCGTACCGATTGTAGAACCTGAAGTTATCTTCAGCGGTCCACATTCTCTCGAGCGAGCAGAAGAGGTGACTACACAGGTACTTAAGAAGCTATTTGAAATTCTTTCATGGTACAAGGTTGACCTGCGAGGAGTGATCCTTAAGTCGAGTATGGTCCTTGCAGGAAGTGAGAATGCAGATCAGACCAGTGCAAAGGACGTTGCGGAAGCGTCTATCCGAACATTCAAGAGTACCGTGCCTGACGCGATCCCTGGAATTGTATTCCTATCAGGAGGACAGACTCCTAAGCGAGCTACAGAGAACTTAGACGCTATGGCAGAGCTTGAAGCACAAATGGGAGGACTCCCATGGGAAATCGCATTCTCATTCTCACGAGGAATCGAACAACCAGTACAACAAGCATGGCAAGGGAAAGAAGAAAACGTCCCAGCAGCACAAGAAGCATTGCTTGAGCGGTTGCGACTTAATAGTATGGCGGATCAGGGAGCGTACGAACCATCAATGAACTAATATATCCATTCTTGGCTTATTTGTGCGCTGCCGGTCAGTAAATGATCGTCATCGTATAGACATACGCCTCCTCACATTTTCTTCTCACGCCTTGAAATCAACTCAAGAATAAAAATATTAGGGTGGTAGGAAAACGAAAAGACTCGCAATTGCGAGTCTTTTCTTTTGATAGTTACTGTGTCTGGAATCGGATCTGTGTTTAGTAATGGACCTTCACCCTAATTCGTAACTTCGAGTTCCATCGATTTTCTCAAGGGAAAAAAATCGGGAACAAAGTAAAACAAAGGCCCTTGCGGGCCTTTGTTTACTTTTTTTGAACGTAATCAGTGTGTGCCTTTGCTACTGGATTGTACTTTCGTTCTTTGTGCTTTGCTCCAGGATCTTTTTTGTTTTTGTTATTGAAAACTGTGTAATACACGTGACCTTTACCAACACCGTTAGCGTCGCCTTTCGTTACCATTTTTATGAGCCTATCTTGTGACATATTGGCGAAATCTTACCAGAGGAGGCCTTGAGAGTCAATACACGCAGTTGGTGATACTTATAAGGATAATCTTCATGCTAAAATACGTGCAGAGTTGCACGGCCCGTGCACTTTTATCTATTTTTTATTATTAGATATTTCTATTTAATAGCGCAATGAAAGTTCTTACTTTTGGTTGGGATTTCCCGCCTCATACAACTGGTGGACTCGGTGTTGCTTGCCAGGGTCTTACCCGCGAACTTGCACAGCAAGGCGTGGAGGTTGTTTTTGTACTGCCCAAAACCCAAGATGTAGAAGGAGACGCTCGTTTTATATTTGCTGATGTTGAGCACATGGTGCGTGTGCATGAGGTGAACGCTTCTATTGCGCCATACCTTGGATCACAAACTCGCATGGATGTGTATGACGAATACGGTGTGCGCAAGATGTACCAAAGTACACTCATTGCTGAGGTGCATGCGTTTGCACACAAAGCTTCAGAGATTGCCGGAAAAGAAACATTTGATTTGATTCATGCGCACGACTGGACTTCATACCTTGCAGGGATTGCTGCAAAGATTGTGTCGGGTAAGCCGTTGATTTTACATGTGCACGCAACTGCATTTGATCAAGCTGCAGGCAACAGTGTTGATCCTTCAGTTTTTGCTATTGAAAAAGAAGCATTCGACACTGCTGATCGTGTTATCGCAGTAAGCCAGTTTACAAAGAACCTTATTGTTGATAAATATGATACTGATCCTGAGAAAGTGCAGGTGATGCATAATGGAGTACATGTGGAAGAGCCAGTGCGGCATGAGCCAACGTTGCAGGAACTTAAAGCTCAGGGAAAGAAGATCGTGTTGTATCACGGGAGAATTACTATTCAGAAAGGAGTTGATTACTTTGTACAGGCAGCGCGCAAAGTTATTGAACATGACCAGAACATCGTCTTTATTATTTCAGGCAAGGGAGATATGACCGCGCAGATCATGCGACAGGTTGGAGAGCTAGGGCTTTCGCAACATATCCTATTTGCAGGAGCCTTGTGGTACGAAGAACGTGATCGCATGTATCAGAGTGTTGATTTAGTAGTGATGCCCTCAGTGTCTGAGCCGTTTGGTTTGGTGCCACTTGAAGCAATCCAGCACGGCGCACCATCACTGATCTCAAAGCAGTCAGGAGTGTCTGAGGTAGTAACACACGTGCTTAAGGTTGATTTTTGGGATGTGGAGGATATGGCTAATAAAATCCTTGCGGCTATGCGGTATCCAGTAATGCATAAGCAGCTAGTCACGGAAGGCCAACGTGAGGTTAAGCGTTTGTCCTGGAAAGGTGTAGCGACTAAGGTCCGAGATCTCTATCAGCATTTGTTAGAATATATACAATAATATGTTAACTGTCTGTCCATACTTTCACGTACACCAGCCGTATCGAATTAAGAAATTTCGGGTTTTTGATATTGGTAATGATAATGAGTATTTTAATGATGCGTCGGAGACTGATTTAAATAATAGAAGGATTGTAGAGAAGGTAGCCAATAAATCGTACCGACCGATGAATAAGAAGTTGATGGAGTTACTTGACCGACATCCTGAGTTTCGATTTGCGTTATCGTTCTCGGGAACGGTGCTCGATCAGTTTGAGGCCTATGCACCTGACGTGCTCGAAAGTTTTCAGAAGCTTGTGGCAACGGGTCGTGTGGAAATTCTCGCTGACACATACCATCACTCGTTAGCATTCTTTTATTCAGTGCCAGAATTCGAGAAGCAAGTAGCGCAGCATGCGAAGCGTGTGCACGAGTTGTTTGGGGTGAAGCCTAGAGTATTCCGTAATACTGAGTTGTCGTACCGTAACGACTTGGCAAAGTGGTGTGAGAATAATGGGTACCTGGGGATCATGGCTGAAGGTTGGGATCCGATCTTAGGTTGGCGCAGTCCTAACCATGTGTACACACCTGTTGGTTGTGATCGTATCAAGGTACTGCTTAAGAACTACAAGCTCTCTGATGACGTGGCATTTCGTTTTGGTAACAAAGGGTGGGCAAGTCACCCTTTGTCCGCTGAGACGTATGCTGATTGGATTCATGCGCATCACGGAGACGGGAGTACCATCAATCTCTTCATGGATTATGAAACCTTTGGTGAACATCAGTGGGAAGACACAGGTATCTTCAACTTCATCGATGCATTGCCAGAAATCCTCTTGAAGCATCCAGACACCTCATTCAAGACCCCGACTGAAACGATCCAAAGTTATGACTCAGTAGGTGAGATTGATGTACCTGATATTCTTACGTGGGCAGATACCGACCGAGACCTTACTGCATGGACGGGGAATGATATTCAGAAGGATGCCATCGCAGCGATTTATGGAATGGAGAAAGACGTGATGTCTACGGGGGACGCTGACTTGATAGAAGTGTGGCGGAAGTTACAGACCTCAGATCATTTCTACTACATGTGTACGAAGTGGTCGGATGATGGAGATGTGCACGCATACTTCTCTCCGTACGAATCTCCGTATGATGCGTATGTCGCTTTCATGAATGCCCTAAGTGACTTACAATTACGTATACAACACGCAGTTGCAAATAAGCAACAAGAAGAGGTGGATGATGTGCAGGTTGAGCAAGAAGTGTTGGTGTTGCCGTGGTATATGAAATTGTATAACCACTGTGCACGGTTGCTCAAACGAGCGTTACTCTTTATTCGTATTTCAAACTAGTTCGTATGTCTTTACTTAAAAAAGCAGTTAAAAAAATAACAAAGAAAACAGTTGCAAAGAAGGTGTCTAAAAAGGCTGTAAAAAAGACAGTCAAGAAAACGGTGCAGAAAGCAGCTCCTAAGAAAACGGTGAAGAAAGTAGCAAAGAAAGCTGTTAAAAAAATAGCTGCTAAGACACCTGAAAAAAAGAAAGCTCCTGTAAAGAAAACAGTGTCAAAAAATAAGCACGTACGTGCATTAGTGTGCGCTGACCCCGAGCATTGCTTCTGGACTACTGATGGCAACGTACTTGAAGACCTCAACCAGCTACAGCTTGCCTTTGGTTCTATGGATGACGAAGTGTTCCTCCACCACGTTACCAAAGAGAAGAATGACTTCGCCGATTGGGTAGAGCATATCCTCGAGGATCAAGAGTGTGCACATGCGTTACGTTCAAGCAAGAAGCCTAGGTCATCACGAACAGCAGTAGTTCGTGTATTACGTAATTACAATCTCTAATATATGTCACGAGCAGTCACACTAGGAAATGGAAACATGCTGGTCGGTTTAGATTACCGTGGGCAAGTTCGTGATCTCTACTATCCGTTTGTAGGATTTAGTAACCATGTCAGTGGGGCCAGTGGAAGCTTTGTGCACCGTATTGGTGTCTACGTGGACGACACTATTTCTTGGCTTGATGACGAGCAGTGGCAGATTACCGTTGGGTGTGACGCCGAGACAGTGGTAGGGACGATGACTGCGGTGAATAACGAAA
Source organism: Patiriisocius sp. (assembly GCA_047624725.1). Classification (GTDB taxonomy): domain Bacteria; phylum Patescibacteriota; class Minisyncoccia; order Phycocordibacterales; family UBA918; genus OLB19. Next base: position 24,822 of record JBLHQB010000005.1, read on the forward strand.
TCGGAATCACGCTCTCGAGTGTTGATATTGTGCACAACGAAAAAAATGTGTTCATCCGTTCGTTTACGGTGACGAATATGACAAAGGACGCGCGGAAGGTAAAAGTATTTTTCTCACAACAGTTCCGTATTTCTGAGTCGCGAAGAGGGGACACTGGGTTTTATGATCCGCGAGTGAATGCAATTGTGCACTATAAGGGCAAACACAACTTTTTAGTAAACGCATCACACGACGGAAAGCAGTTCACTGAATACAACATCGGATTGTTTGGTATTGAAGGGCGGGAGGGAACATACTTTGATGCAAATGATGGTGTACTTGAGAAGAATCCAATTGAACACGGATCGGTTGATTCTGTTATCGGTGTTGAGGTTTCTCTCAATGCAAGCAAATCAGCAGATATTCAATATTGGATTACGTGTGGGGAGACTATTGCTGAAGCACATGATCTTAATGCATACGTGCTTGAGGAGACGCCTAAGCGACTGTTGTTGTCTACAGAAAATTATTGGAAGGCGTGGGTTGATGCTGATGAGCGCGATCTTTCGTTGCTCTCACCTGAGCTGCAGACACTCTATAAGCGTTCGCTTACCACCATTCGTGTACACACTGACAACCACGGAGGGATTATCGCTTCAAGTGATACCGACATGCTCCATCATGGTCGAGATACGTATAGTTACGTATGGCCAAGAGATGCGGCACTCATCGCAAACTCACTTGACCGTACTGGTCACACAGACGTCTCACGACGCTTCTTTAGCTTCATCACTGACAAATTAGAGCGAGGAGGATACTTTATGCATAAGTATCGTTCTGACGGCTGTCTGGGCAGCTCATGGCATCCATGGATCATTGAAGGCGTACCAGAATTTCCGATACAAGAAGATGAAACTGCGTTGGTGCTCCACATGCTTTGGAAGCATTATGAGATTGCTAAAGATCTCGAGTACATCGAGTCTCTGTATAATCCGTTTATTGAGAAGGCTGCTGACTTTATGACTGAATTTGTTGAGTCACGACTGGGTCTTCCAAATAATTCATTTGATCTTTGGGAGGAGAAGTTCGGAATTTCAACATACACCGCGTCTTCTGTGTACGCAGCACTACAAAGTGCAGCACAGTTTGCGAACATTCTTGGGAAGGAAGAGGCGGCGCGCACGTATAGCGCAGTAGCACAGCGAATGCAAAGCGCTATCCTTGAGCATTTATACGACGAAGAGAAAGGAATGTTCATTAAGCAAATCCGAGCCTACGATGATAAAGACGATGTGCGAGACGAGACTATCGACATGAGTAGTTTCTTTGGCCCCGTGTACTTTGGTGTTGTTGACCCGCATGACCCGCGCGTACGCAAGGCACTCCAGACTGTCGAGGATACACTGCGTGTTGATTCGAAGACTACTGGGTATGTGCGGTATGAAGGCGATACTTATTACACACTACAAGACACAGGCACACCAAACCCATGGGTGATCACCACACTCTGGATGGCACAGTATTGCATCATGGCAGCAGAGACGTTACAGGGGCTTGAGCAGGCGTGCGAGATTCTGCAATGGACATGCGCACATGCGACAGAAAGCGGCGTACTGGCCGAACAGATGCATCCACATACAGGAGAACACCTTTCTACAGCGCCACTGACCTGGAGTCATGCAGAATTTGTGATTACTGTTGATGAGTATCTGAAAAAGCACGCTGAACTTTCACAGAAAGATTAAAACTTCTTCTTCCAGATTCCTCCTAACAGAGGAATCTTTTTGTATGTACCGATCTTGTTTCGGTGAATCGAGTAGGCTAACCCCGTGGTCCCACATTTTTCCGCAATGACGTTTGCGAGCGTACGCATATAGGTCCCCGAAGATGCTGTGCAGGTAAAGGTTGCTATGTAAAAGGTATCTTCAAATGATTCATTCTCAATAAAATCCTCCCAGTCTTTACGTACATCAACTCGACGGAAGTCATTCCCGATAGCTTTACGTAATTGTGTTACTGGCGGAATGGTTTCGATCTTAGTCGTGGCGTATACGTAGACATCTTGTCGGGTTGCAGTGTGTAGATCGGTACAGGAAAGTGAATGGATGACAGATTTCTTTGTAGGGATTTCAATCTCATCAATACGTCCCTCAAGCGCCCAGGTATGCAAGGGTTTCCCTTGTACGGTCTTAGAAGAGAAGTGCGGATAGGGAAGTTCAACTTCTCCAGTGAGTTCTTTACAGGTTGCTGTAAGTTGTTCTTTCGTGACTTCTGGCAGAACGGAACTTTCAGTAAGACGACCCAGTACATCTGCAGTGTCACTACCGATGCCAAAAAGAACCTCGAATGTGTATTCCTTATCAAGGTTGTGATATGACGCTTGGTTCTTGCACTCTTCACCCAAAAGAATAAGCAAAGTGCCCGAGGCCATTGGGTCCAGGCGTCCTGCGTAGGTCATAGGGACACCCTGTAGCTCAGGGTGCGTTTCCTTGTAGAGCTCCACGCATTGTAGGGGAGTCTGACCAACTTCTTTTTCTAATGATAGATACTTTTGCATGGTTGAAGGGTACCACATTATGAAAGGGCGACCGGTGGGCCGCCCTTGTTTTCTGGTTCATTTTTCATGGTGCAAGACTCAGTGTCTATCGCATCCATGAGTTGCTCTTCACTTGCGTAGAGAGTTTCTCCTGCGTATGCCCCAGGTCCTAGTGGTGTTTGTTCACCAAACGCAAGGAGTATTACGCAATTGTCCTGGTAATCTCTTACGAGGCCTCGGAACTCAACTCTTTGCACGGTGTCATCATAGACATGTGAAGCGTGGTACTGCTGACTGTTGCCAGTAGTAGGAGTATGGTCAATAGTTTCTTCATCAGTATTCCTCCTTCTTTTTACTTTCCCATACATCAGTATCTTTATACAGAGTGCAGGCAAGAGAAAAGGCGTTCCGAGTGGAACGCCTTTATCGATTCGTTTATGCGGTTACACCACAGAGCTGACGTTCAAAGTCAGCTTGGAGCATCCAAGTGCCGTTGACCTTGATTTGCGCAAGACCGTCCTCGCGCACTGTATAGTCCTCAAGAGCATCATCACCATCAGCAATCATGCGGATAAGGACAATCCATCCTTCATGAGGCACAGGGAGACCTGCAGTAGAAGGGTAGGCATGAATGTCCTGTACCACCCATTCAACTGAATCAGAGTAGAGATGCTCATCGATTTGGTCGAGTTCACCAGTGGTGTACTCGAGAACTGGCATGCTACATGCTGCAAATTGGTCAGTATCTTTATTGCTCCACTGCAAGAATAATCCTAGTGCGACAAGAACTGTAAGTGCTGCTGATTTAAACATTTTATTCACCTCGTTTTGAGCCACTTTGTGCGGCTTTTCTGAGAGAAACTATAGCACAATAAAGACTAAAAGTAAATAGCTGGAAGCAAAGCTTACAGCTATTTACGTCTATTTGTTTAGGATTAGTGCGTTACCACTGCATCCATTGTTCCTGCTTCATCAATCCATTTCTGTGCTGTTTCAGCACCTGGTACACGATTTGTCAGATTTTTCTTTTCGTAACACTCCGCCAGCGCCACTGCAAGATTCTCTGCGTTACGCGTTGCAAGTTCTTTAACAGTGTCTACTCCAGCTTCCTCAGGCAGGTCAGCGAATTCTTCACCAACGCCATTGGTCCGCATAAGGTCAGAAAGGTTTACCCGCTCAAGTAGATGTTTTTCACACATACCTGTTTCGGCTGAAACTCCCGCACGCCCTTTTTTGTCTCCACATCGACATAGAAGATCTTCCGTTGTCTGAATATCTACGTCTCATAACTTTTGACCAAACGCAGGTCCGATTCCTTCTACTTCTTCAATTGAATATGACATAGTATTTTGCTGTTATGTTTGTACGTCTGTATTGTATCAACTTTTGGTTACTGTGCTCCCACGGGGAGAGACTGGCATGCTATGCCATCTCCGTCACGATCAAGGCCGTGTCGATCTCGCTTTTCTTCTGATTCGCACGTGTCGAATACTTCCTGCGCGTCACCTTGTGTTGCAAAGTCTCCACAGTTGTAAACATTCTCTTCACACATTGCTCCATACAGTGCGTTGCCGTTTTCGTCACGTTGGATAATTGATTCACTCAATGATCCTGTTTCAACAAGTTGTCCTAAGTCCACGTCAGTGTTGGCGGTTTCCAGGCCAAGCGCTACAAGTAGCACGACACCAATACCGATCATCCATAGTCGTGTAGCTTCAAAAAAGAAGCCAATAATAGCCACTATAAGCAAAAGACCGATAATAATTCCAAGTCGATATTTTTTATTTCGACGCCATGATGCAACTTCCTTCATAGAGATTTATAGTTAAATAGTATGTCTAGTATTGTACCGTGGAAAAATCAGTCGAACAGAAGTATGCTCGTGATAGTATTGTATTCATATGGAAAGAACAGTACCTTTTTTAAATGGATGCATCTCGTTTGTTGCATTCATTACAGCACTGACACTTGTTATTTACATGGTAATTGCATTTGTGTCAGGAGTGTTTGATGTTGCGTTACTCATGTTTGATACCGTGTTCCTTGAACCAGCCGAACGGCAGGCCATCTTTAATATTCTTAACGCTGACTTTTTGCACAACATCGCAGTTCTCCTTATTCTTATGAAGGCATATCGTATTCTTGTTGAATACATGAAATTCCATCATATTGATATTAAGTTTATGGTGGAGATCGGTATCATCGCTTGTATCTTAGAACTCTTATTTAACTTCAAGCAGTACACCGAAGATATGCAGGTAGTGCTCGCAGCTATGTGTGTAGCATTCCTCGCGATCTACGCGTTTAGGTACGATACACTTGCTAAGGCAAGTAAAGATGCGCAAAAGGCACACGAAGCATTACAGAGGAAGAAATAAAGCAATCAAAATAAAAAGCGTGTGTAAGGGGAACCCTTACACACGCTTTTTATTATTCTATGTCGTCATCCTCATCCTCGATCTCTTGCTGGATTATTTCCTCGATGATGTCTTCAAGGGCAATCACTCCCAGGAACATATCGTTTTTGTTCTTGACCACGCATAAGTGTTGTCGCTTCTTGAGCATTCGAGTGAGTATTACATCAAGTTTTTCAGAAGGTCGAGCTATGGTATACGTATCTTCGTATGCTTCGTCAGTTTCCTCGATAGTAATACCATCTTCTTCGGTAAGGAGTTCTTTGGTAAACAGTAAACCGACGATATTTTCCGCGTTCCCACTATATACCGGATAGCGTGAGTGACCATGGTCGGTCACTGCCTCAAAGAAGTCTTCGGTTAATCGTTGATTAATTTCGAATGAAATCACTTTTTCTTTGGGTGTCATTACCTCGCGTACCGTTCGGTGTGAGAATTGTAGTGCACCGTGCACAATACGCTCCTCATCCTCATCAATAGAACTATGTTCAGAATCCTCGTGTTCAGACACAATCTCCATGAGTTCGTGTGTGCTATAGGTCGTCTGCATCTCTTCACCGAGCACGTAATCAAGCGCCCAGGCAATTGGGAGGGTAACTGGCGCACTTACAAACATAAGTACACGAATAAATGGAGCAGCTTTTGAACCAAACCACATTGCGTGGCGCGAGAGTACTGCTTGCGGGATGATCTCACCAAAAAGAAAGATGAGCACTGTTGCAGAAAGCGCAGCAACAAATCCACTGGCAAAAGATGAGAGATATACCGAGAGTGCCGCGTTGACCGCTACGTTCCCTAGAAGAAGGGTCGTCAGAAGTTGGTTTCCTTTAGTACGCACTGGCAGGATGCGGATTGCTTCTTTGTTACCGAGCTTTGCCTGGCGCTTAAGGTTTTGGGTGTTCAGGGTAAAGTACCCAAGCGTTAGACCCGAAAAAAGGGCAGAGAGTAAAATCAGTATAAGGGATATGGCGTATTCGTCCATTAGGATCTCATTATAGTTATAATCCGCTATGGTATCACAAAATACATTTCAGTGTACGTTACGAGAGGTATCCATTAACGATGAGTAATGCGATAAATAATCCTACTGCAATAATTACTTGCTTCATATGATCTCAGTATACTCCAAACGCAAGTAAAAATTTGCTTGCAATACCCATGTATTGCAGTAGGGTATAGAGAGTTACTCAATAATTATATTTCGTATGAAAGACGTAATTAATGAAGCGATGAAGCAGGACTTTAGTGCTACTGTCGTGCAAGGACGGGTGCTTTTTGGTATCTCGTTTCTCGCATTAGGTGTATATAGCATCCTCAATGCAAAGATGTGGGCTAGCTGGGCGCCAAGTTTTGTGCCCGATATGTTATCTCCGTTATTGGTAGTGCTGGTTGGGTGTGTGTTCGCCGGCGCAGGTTTCGGTATTGCGACTAATAAAGCTGTCGCACGTAATGCAACAGCAATTGCATTGGTATGGCTTTCAATGGCAATTTTTGCAAATATATTCAGTCAATATTTTGATGTTCGTGAATTTTTCGTTGCAATAGCGATGGTTGGCGCATCGTTGGTGATCAAGGCCCAAGCTGAGATTCCTGAAACAGTCATTATGTCGCGACCAGTAGATCCTGTAGAACCACCGCTACATATGCAAGATCAGATGTAGAGGATGTTCAGACAAATAAAAACACCGTGTGTTGTACACGGTATTTTTGTTTTATCCTTTACGCTTTGCGTTCAAGTCACGAGCGATTGATTTCAATATCTCTGCATAGGTTGGGTGATACCAGGTCATGTGGAGAATGTGTTCAGCTGTGTTGCCATTGGCGAGTATAGGGACGAGGATCTGGATAAGTTCTCCAGAGCTATCAGGCCCAAGAATCTGTGAACCAAGAATTTCTCCCGTCTTCGCGTCAGCCACTACTTTCCAGAGTCCATATTCTTGTCGCTTAAGAATCCCTAAACCGATGCTTTTAAATTCTTTTGTTGCGCTGATAACATCCATTCCTCGTTCTACCGCTTCTTTTTCTGTCAGACCAATCAGTGCTGAAGGGAACTGGTCGAAGGAGACTGCAAGCATGTGTCGATCGTAGTCCATCTGCTCACGTTCTTCTGGGTTTGTAGCATTATGTCCTGCTATTTTACCCATCTCTGCGGCGAAGTGTAGGATTTGATGATGACCAGTAACATCTCCTGCGATAAATATAGAAGGAACTGATGTTTGCATATCAGTACCGTGTTCAATGCCACCTCGTGCGTCAAGCACTACATCAGTAGTATCAAGACCAATAGTGTCGGTATTTGCACGACGTCCGGTTGCTACCAAGACCGCATCGTATTGCTCAACACGGATATCACCATTACATTCAATGTGGCAGAATACTGCACCATCATGCTTTTCAACCTTAACCAGGTTTGCATTAAGTTCAATAGGGAAGCTTGCAGGGTCTTTTGATGCCCGCACACGCTCATCACCAAACTCAGGGTCGAAGGGGGTAAGGGCAGCTTTACGCTGAAGCACCAATACCTTTGATCCCATGTCGTGGAAAAAAGTTGAAAGCTCAAGACCGATAGGGCCACCACCAATAGTAAGTACGCGCTTTGGCACTTCAGTAATTTGAGCTTTCTTTGATACCACGTCATCACTTATTAATAACGCGTCGCCGATGGTGTCTAACCCTTCAATAGGAGGTACAAATGGCCGAGAGCCTGTTGCAATTATGATACTGTCGGCGGTGTAGTGCGTCTGAACCCCGTTGTCAGTAACGATAACAGTCTTGTTGTCGATGAACACCGCGTTGCCTAATACAATTTCAAATGCCTCAGTCGCGAGCCCATCAGTCAGTGCCTTCTTGAGTCGGTCAATGTGTGCATCGCGATCGATAATGACTTGCTCAAGCGGAAGGTTTTGGTGTGCGCCAGCAAGAATGCTTTTGCTTGGCATACATCCTTCTTCTACACATGTATTAATAAGTTCCCGAGGCTGAATGATAGTGACTTTCTGTGCGCTAGCCTTTACTGCAGCTCTGGCTGCGTTACTTCCCGCAGTACCGCTCCCGAGTACCAGGACATTTGTGTGAATGATGTTCATATTGATATATTACGCGCATAATACCACGAGTTTTCAGTGGATTTCAGTAGGTAAAGGAAAAGGCGGCGAGAAGTTCTCGCCGCCTTTGGTTTTAGTTTGTGTAACTCAGGCATAACTCCAACAATATTCTGATGGGTACCAGTCTTGAAAACTGCCATTGCGTTTGTAGAGGTACTCTACAAATTCCATATAGTCAGCTAAGACATTGATACTTAGGCCCCTGCGATCAAGATCTGGTCTGTGCAGCACACTCATTACTTGAAACGAAGCACGTGCCTGACCCCCTTCTCTGTTTGGAAGAAGGTTACCAGCAGCATCCCAGTGTAAAATGTGCCCATTTGGTGTACCGCTTGACTCACATGCGGCAACACGTATTGCCCGCTGCACAACAGCCTCGCCATATTTTTGGAATGTGCGCCGGATCTGTCCCTTCATGAACTCTGTTTGAGCAACAGGATCGTTGAACAGGTGAGCATACTGAGCTTCAGCTTGTGCCTTGCCGGCGATCGTCGCAATCGAACATGCAAGAACAATGCCCAGGATAGTCTTAATCATTGTATTTCTTCCTTGAGTATGTGTGAACTGGTTCCAGGAAACTTCCTGGCCGCCTTATATGACGGATGAAATAACTAAATCTTACCGAGGAGCAGTATCCCAGATTTATAGTAAAAGTCAACAAATTTGGATCGTGTATACTAGGGCATGGCTCGTAATACAAACGGAAAAGGTTTTAGTCTTAAAGATCATCTTTTTAATAAGGAAAAAGTGCAATTACTTGCAAAGCGTTTTGCTGCGGTTGATGCTCATTTTGATCCGAAAGCCTTTGTGAAATCAGTTATGGCTGATCTACTGGAGCTTGGATTAAAGGAGCGAGTTGTGCGCATTACAGAAGGGCTTGAAGAACAACTCCCTAAGAATTTTAATAAAGCTTGTAAAACAATCGTTGCAGCACTCCCTGAACCTCTTGATCCGAACAAGACAGACGACGACTTCGGAGATTTTATATTTGCCCCCTTAGGAGAATATGTAGTACGCAATGGACTACAGGAGAAAGATGTTGTAGTTGCATTACGCACGCTACAAGAAATCACCCAACGATTCTCAATGGAAGACTCCATCCGGTACTTCATTAATGCATTTGAAGTACAGACCATGAAAGAGTTGAAGGCCTGGGTAACACACCCCAATTATCATGTACGTCGTTTAGTCAGCGAAGGGACTCGTCCATTGTTGCCGTGGTCAGGGAGGCTGTCATTGGCGGTAACTGCACCCTTACCACTACTTGATGCACTACACGCCGACAACACTCGCTATATAACTCGTTCAGTAGCTAACCATATGAACGACATAGCGAAGATCGAACCTGATCTGGTAGTGAAGACACTCTTGAAGTGGAGGAAGCAAGGGAAGCAAGACTCTACAGAGCTTGATTGGATGACGAGGCACTCATTGCGCACATTGCTTAAGCAGGGGCACGCTGGAGCACTGGAGCTGCTCGGGTACCATACCAAGCCGAAGATTATTGTAGATCGCTTTAGAATCTTCCCAGAATCACAGCAGGTTGTACCAGGTGACACTCTCTCATTTTCATTTGCAGTTACTGCAATACAAGATGAGAAGTTGATGATTGATTACGTCATAGACTTTGTAAAGGCAAACGGACAAACAAAGCCAAAAGTATTTAAACTTAAGAAGATTGATGCAGTAAAGGGAGAAATGGTAATTATAGAGAAGCACCATAAGCTACTTGCCAACGCCACTACGTTCAAGCTCTATCCAGGAAAACATAGTGTGACCTTGCAAATAAACGGTGTACAGCATGAGACGCTTGATTTTGAGATAAAATAAAGCAGCCTGGGTAAGGCTGCTTTGTTCTTGTCATATTCGCGTAAATCTAATCGCGGCAAGGTCGCCATTTTGAGACCTTCTTTTCCACTGTGCTCCACGACCAAGACCTCCAGAGACGGTTGCAGCCTTCCCGGTGACTGTTGTTACGGCTCTATTTGGATTGAGATCATCCTTTGAGCGTTGTAGACGTTTTAATATGCTGCTGAGCATGTTTGTCCTCTCCCTTTAGAAACTATTTCAATCGCATTATCTAGTATATGTATAGGTCTGTCAACACGTATCTTGCTAGGTGCTACTATATATGAATGATATTAAAAATACTCCCGCGCATTCTCATCCTACTGTTAGTTGCGCTCATGGCCTTTGCATATTACCATTTTATCATTGTGCCGCTGTCTGGTGATGATTTTGTTGCTCTGCAAGAAGTAGTTGTTCCTGATGAGAAAGAGGCACAACAAAAACGGCCCCACGTAATTATGATCATGTCCGATGACCAGGGTTTTGGACAAGTTGGCTATAACGGCCGCGTTGATATTCATACGCCAAACCTAGACACTATGGCAGCAGAATCTGTAGTTCTTGATCGGTTCTACGCCGCTGCACCAATTTGCTCACCAACACGCGTCTCGATCCTTACAGGATTGCACCCATATCGTCAGGACTGCTACACCGTTCAAGGGTGTACGTTGGACCATGATGCTGTAACACTCTCAGAGACACTCCAAGGGGAAGGATATACCACTGCACACTTTGGGAAGTGGCACATCGGTAATCCGTCAGGTGCCAATAAGTCGTGGCCAGATCAGCATGGTTTTGATTACTCCTTCTCCTCACAGCGACCCTTTGAAATGGGAACAGAAACTTTTTATGAAAACGGGGTAAAGCAAACGGTGAATATTACTGAGGATACCTCAGTGTATATCGTTGATAAGGGAGTCGATTACCTGGAAGCTCATCTTAAGGTTAGCGATGAACCCTTGTTCATGATGCTCTGGCTCTCAGGCCCGCACGCACCGTACGCAGCTGAGGAACAAGATAAAGCTTGGTATGCAGGACTCACTGAAGATCAGCAGAACCAGTATGGGGAAGTAACGGGAGCTGATCGCAGTGTCGGTATCTTGCGTGAAGCACTGCGGGACCTTGCTGTAGAAGAAGATACCGTACTTTGGTTCAATAGTGATAACGGCGCGGGAGCACGGCAAGTAACTATCGAAAACGGGGAATTGCGGGGTGGAAAAGATCAGATGTATGAAGGAGGTATTCGTGTACCCGCTCTTATTGAGTACCCCGCAGCGTTGTCTGCCCATACCAACATCAGTAACATCTCAACACTTGATATGATGCCGACGATTCTAGATTTTGCGGGGCTCACTGTGCCAGCAGGTCTTGATGGAGTAAGTCACATGTCTTCACTACTTACCCAAGCACAGTCGGAGAGTGACATAGCGCTCTGGTACGAACGCGAGATTACTTCTCTAGATAGTATTGATGACTCCACGGGCGTCTATCTCTCGTACCCGTATAAGTTGATTAAAAACAGTGGAACTGACTTCGAGCTATATAACGTAGCGACCGATGCAGGAGAAGAGAATGATGTCAGTAGTTCACAATCAAACATCGTGAACGACCTTACTGCCAAGCTTGAGAACTGGCAACGCTCAGTGTTGCAGGATAGTAATTAGGGTAGCACTGTCAGTACTAAGTATTCGTAGAAGCGTAATACCCCCGTTGTTCCTCTGGAAGCATATCTGCAATCTTACTCATACAGAAATCAGTACTAGAAACATCTTCTTCCATAGATGAGAAATCAACACGCTGATCAATTTTTACTTGTTTATTACCGTCATCATCAATAAAAGTAGCTATAGGAATTATTGGAATATTTTCTCCAGTAAGTTTTTTATACTGTTTAGCCACTACATCAAATCCGCTGTATCCTTTGTAGAGAGTTTGACTCCTGGGTGATTCATTTTCTCCGTCATACAGCCACAGCCCTTCTGGGTACATTACCAAAACATCACCTCTGGACAACAAAGCAGCCGAAGATCGTACAAACTGCATCAGACCAGTCTTGTCGACTTCTCCAGCTTCTTCAGCATCAATGATCTCTTGATATTTCTCTTTCACAAATGTATCAGAAACTCTCCCCATCAATGATTGTTTTTCTTCTTCTGAGAGATTAGCTAAGCTTTCAGGTGCAGTAATACCACGAATTGCACCTAATCCTATTTTTCTAACAGGATGCTCCCCGTGTACTTTTTCAGCAGCTACAACATGCGTATCGAAATTCTTTAGAGTTGCTAGGAGAATTTCTGTTTCCTTCACATTAAAATGATTTCCGATCACAATAAAGGGACCATCTTCAGGCAGGTTCTCTAGACCTTCAATCGTTGCTTCCTTTTGGTACATATGTTCCAGGCCAGCGGCAATAAGCATGTTCACTTTCTTTTGGGAGCGTAACGCAGGAGGTGTATGTTTTTCCTGAAAACGCTTGATTCGTTCTTGTTTTTCAGTTGTGTTAGTGATTCCTTCCATATATGCAGTGTATCAAAATTTTAAAGCCCCGTGCAGTCGTAGAAGATATCTTCAAAATCTTGGATGATGCCTTTTTCGTTTATAAAAATATCCTCAAGCGCATAGAGCTCCTTGCGCTTTTCTTCGTGTTCGGGACTCAGCCAAACTTTTCCTCCAGCGTAGACAATCCGATGCCAAGGGATTGCCCCTTGATTCGGGTATTTGCCCAGGATGCTGCTCACACTACGTGCAGCTTGCCCTCCACCTCCTGCAGCTTTAGCGAGCGCCCCGTAGGTGGTGACTCGTCCCTCAGGGATAGATAATGCTAATTCCCAGATACGTTGTGTGAATACTCCTTTCATTACCCATAGTCTAACAAACTAGCGGGTAACGTACAGGGTATGCGGTACTATAGGATCCTATATGGAAGATCAGAAACGAAGAAGCCTCATGAAGGGAGTTACTTGGCGATGTATTGCCAGCATCGACACACTGTTACTTTCGTGGATCTTCACTGGGAGTCTCACTGCAGCACTGACTATCGCATCACTCGAACTTCTGACTAAATCAGTCCTGTATTACGTACACGAGCGCGCATGGGTGCGTATCCCGCGATTGTGGCAGAAGAAGGCACCAAACACACCAGTATGGAGTACTAGTGTGTTTAAAGCGGTAACATGGCGTCTATTAGGAGCACTCGATACGATGACACTGGCAATCATCGTTACTGGTGACGTTGGAATTGCTGCATCAATTGGAAGTGTTGAGGTGGTAACGAAGCTGTGTCTGTATTACGTGCACGAACGTATCTGGAGCACAATCCGATGGGGAAGAGAAGTCGTTACTTCAAAGTAATGCTTTCAATTGATCCGTTTACGGTGAGGTCTTCAGAGAAGTGTAGTGTAACGTCAGCAGAAAGCTCCCCAATTCCTTCAATTGATATAGTTGGTTCGCTGAGATATCCCGATCCTCCATTAACGATTTGCACATCAGTTACAGTCCCGTTTACTACCGTTGCGGTAAGTTCAGCCTTCTCTATCTGCCATACCTCCTCGCTTTCCGGGGAGTATCGATAGTAGTTACTTACCGTATCAAGTTCGTCGTTAGTAATGCCGTACGGCCCCAGCGTATCCATCAAAATTTTCTTGTTTGCAGCAGTTGCCTCTTCGCTTGGGTGTCCTCCTTGTGCAGGAGTTACATTACTAAACGCGTCACGGAAGACTTCTTCAGTAACACCTAGGCCCGCTGCAATAAGTACCGCCGGTCGACCATTGTCTACGGGGTTAGTTTCGTATCCACCCGTTAGTGTAACGCTTTGCTTTGTTTCACCATCTGCACTTGATACTGCGA